>NZ_CANRIC010000062.1:0-8939 GCF_947630565.1 uncultured Paenalcaligenes sp. | reverse complement strand
TCATTCTTCAGGAAAAAGAAACCCCCAATTAAGGGGGTTTTTATCAAAATTACACAGTTCTATGTACTATACAGAATTAATGAGCGGCTTTTTTGTTTAGCGATTACAGCACGTATTAATCATCAAAATCCACGTCTTCACCTAGGGCTGTGCGTACTGTGTTTTTCATGCCTGTGTGACGTACATCATCACCACGAACCATGTAAATAACACGTTCCGCCATGTTTTTAGCATGATCGCCCATACGCTCTAGAGCCCGTGCAATAAAGATTAAATCAATAGAGCGGGAAATAGTACGAGGATCTTCAATCATATACGTAATAATATGACGCAAAGAGCCTTTCCACTCTTTGTCCACGTCTTTATCTTTACGCACTACATTCGCTGCCAACACCATATCCTGACGAGCAAAAGCATCTAAAGACTGATGAATCATTGAGACCACTGAATTACTCATGTGACGTAGCTCAACCACAGGCTCGTATCCGGTATCCGCCTCGTATAAGCGACGTGCCATTTTAGCAATGCGCTCTGCTTCATCACCACAACGCTCTAAGTCTGTCAGCATTTTGGAGATAGAGAGCAACATGCGTAAATCAATCGCCGTAGGCTGATTACGAGCAATGATATACGTAATACGCTCATCAATATCGACCTCAAGGCTATTAACCTCTTTTTCGCGTTCACGGACGAGGTCAACTAAGGACAGGTCACCGCTAAATAAAGCCTCCATGGCTTGTTCAACCATAGACTCCACCACACCACCCATTTGTAAAAACAAAGAGCGAGTGGCTTCGAGGTCGGAATGGAACTGTTTGTTAGTGTGTTCGATCATAAAAACCTATGCGCGCGCAGAAAAATAACAAGAATAGAGAGAGGCTAGTACAACAATATACTATGCCATTATGACATAGTTGTTACACCATTTTGCGTAGCAACCAAGGCTACACTGGCCCCTGTTAAGGCGAATAAACCACAACACACCACACCAGGAATGTCATTGATTTTTGACTCAAATTGGGCTGGCTCTGTTATAGCTAGCCCATGCACATCAATAATGTCATTACCATTATCTGTGACAAAATCCGCACGCCATTTTACCGTACCACCTAGCTGCTCTAGGCGACGTGTAACGGACTGACGAGCCATTGGAATGACTTCGATAGGCAGCGGAAAAGCACCTAACTGCTGTACGACTTTAGAGTCATCCACAATACATAAAAAATGCTGAGCAACCGAAGCGACAATTTTCTCACGAGTCAACGCCCCACCGCCACCTTTGGTCATATTTAGTTGGCCATCAATTTCATCCGCCCCATCAATATACCAATCCATACTTTGAATTTGGTTTAAGTCCAAGACCTCTATGCCATGCTGCTGCAAACGTAAGGTAGAACGTTCAGAGCTAGAGGCTGCAGCTTTAAATGCCCCTTTATGTTGTGCCAAAGCATCTATAAACATATCTACGGTTGAGCCCGTACCAATCCCGAGGATTGTGTCAGCAGACAATTTAGGAAGAATAAAGTCAATCGCTGCAGCAGCGACCTGTTGTTTAAGTTGGTCTTGTGTGTACATAATAAAAAATAAGTTAGGCAAAGCGCTGGGTAAAGAGGTCGGGTTTGAATCCAACCGAGACGGCCTGATCATCAACGGCGACGGGTCTACGCACCAATGTGGGAAAATCCGCAATTAATTGTAGCCAATCTTGATCACGTTCAGGTGTTTTACGCTCCTCAGGCAAATTCCTCCAGGTCGGGGAAGCCCGATTAACAAGCTTAGCCCATCCACCTAGCTGCTCAGACCACTGCAATAATAGGTCTGCACTAACCGGCTGATCTCTATAATCAACAAATTGATGTGCTACTTGATGCTCATCAAGCCACTGAATGGCTTTTTTACAGGTACTGCAATTTTTTAAACCGTAAATCATTAACATAATCATAAAAACAGCCGCTTAACGCGGCTGCTTTACATTAAGAGTTATCTTTTTGTAGACGACTTGCCACAATCACAACAAGTCCTACACCGAAAATAAATAACGTCGCTAAAGCATTGATCTCTGGCTTTAAACCCAATCGCACCCTAGAAAACACCTCTACGGGCAACGTGGTATAACCCGGCCCAGATAAAAACGAAGCAATCACCACATCGTCTAAGGATAGCGTAAAAGCCAACAGCCACGCTGCCATTAATGCAGGCATAATTAAAGGCAAGGTAATGCTAAAGAAGACCTTAATGGGTGTAGCTCCAAGATCTAAAGCGGCCTCTTCGTAGGACTTATCAAAGTCACGTATTCGTGCCTGAATCACTACGGCAACATAAGCCACACACAACACGACATGCCCAACCCAAATGGTAAAAATACCATCATTATCCCCTGGCCAACCAATCACGTTCGACAACTCCACGAACATCAAGAGTAACGAGATCCCTAGTACCACCTCTGGAATGACCAATGGCGCACTAATCAGACCTGCATACAAGGTAAAGCCTCTAAATTTGCCCATACGCGACAAAACATAAGCCGCCCACGTCCCAATCACAACGGATGCGGTGGCGGTCATTGCGGCAATTAAAAATGATAATTTAGCTGCATTTAACAACACTTGATCAGCAAAAAGGGACTTGTACCATTTCAGCGAAAAACCAGACCACGAGGTCATAATGGCAGATTCATTAAAAGAAAACACCACTAAAAACACGATCGGCAAATACAAAAAACCAAAACCAATAAAGAGGCTTAGCGCGCGCCAATAAGGATTTGTTTTTAACATCGTTTATCCCTTTTTCTCTGCATGTAAGTGCTTGACCTGACTGTGCTGAAAGAAAATCAACGGCACAATTAACAACAACACCATTACGCACGTTACAGCTGCTGCCATAGGCCAATCGGAGTTATTAAAGAACTCTCCCCACATTACACGCCCCATCATTAAGGTGTTTGCTCCACCCAGCATTTCAGGCACAACGTACTCGCCCACCGCCGGAATAAACACCAGCATAGACCCAGAAATAATGCCCGGCATAGACAAAGGCAAGGTCACTTTCCTAAAGGCCGTAAAAGGTCGAGCACCTAAGTCATAGGCAGCCTCTAGCAGCCGCGTATCTAGTTTTACTAAACTGGCATATAAGGGGAGGATGAAAAAAGGTAAGTAGGCATATACCAAACCTATATAAACCGCCAAGTCTGTTCTATAGATTTCTAAAGGTGCATCCGTAATACCTGCCCACATCAATAGAGAGTTCAATACCCCATCATTGCGCAAAATACCGACCCACGCGTACACGCGCAATAACAATGAAGTCCAAAAAGGCAAAATCACAGCCAAGAGCAAGTAGTTACGTATGCGTGGGTTAGAGCGAGCAATGTAATACGCCATGGGATAACCAACCAACACGCATAATAACGTGGTGATCAACGCCATTTTCACCGAGCTCAGATACGTTGCTAAATACAAATTATCACTAAACAATAAGATGTAGCCACGTAAATGGAGCGACCAATTTAAGGTCTCCTCTTTAAACTCGATCAAAGGCGTATAAGGAGGCACTCCAAATTGCAAATCCGCAAAGCTAATCTTTAAGACCAGCAAAAATGGGATGAACAAGAAAATGAATAGCCAAGCAAAAGGGGCTGCAATAATCAGACTGCGCCCCGACGGTTTTAATGCAGAAAAATTGAGCTTTTTCATGAGGCTAATACCGTTGCACTATCGTCCGACCAAGACACATATACTTCGTCCTCAACCTCTGGAGCATCGGCCTGAGTTAAGAACAGACTGGGCATATTGGCTTCCATCAACATGCCGCTATCAAGCCTAATCTGATAGCGCACATAACTTCCCATCCACGCCACATGCGTCACTTGGCCTCGCCCCCAGTTGCTATCTTGGGCTGGTTTTTGATGACTTACCTGAATGTGCTCGGGACGAACAGAAACATGAACCTCCATGCCCAAGGGTTCGCTAATCCCATGATTGACATGCAAATGACTGGGAAGATCCTCGCTTTGAATTTCCACATGGTCAGACTCATCAATCACAATTTCGCCTGTAAATAAATTCGTTGAGCCAATAAAACTAGCAACAAAACGTGAGTTAGGGAACGTGTAAACATCATAAGGCGTACCACATTGCTCGATCTGTCCAGCGGTCATGACAGCGATACGATCTGCCATCGTCATGGCTTCTTCTTGATCGTGCGTCACCATAATGCACGTCACACCCACCTGCTCTAGAATCTTGACGAGTTCCACCTGCGTTTTCTGACGAATCTGCTTATCTAAAGCCGACATAGGCTCATCCAGTAGCAGCAGTTTTGGACGTTTAACCAAACTGCGCGCTAAAGCCACACGTTGCTGTTGTCCACCAGACAACTGGCTAGGCTTACGACGAGAAAACCCAGCCATTTGTACCAAGTCTAAGGCCTCAAAAACGCGCTCATGAATCTCATTAGCGGCGACGCCCTCTTGCTTGAGACCAAAAGCCACATTAGCTTCTACGCTCATGTGCGGGAAAAGCGCATAGGATTGAAACATCATATTGACTGGCCGCTTATACGGCGGCAAGTCTGTAATGTCTTCGTTATCCAAGTAAATACGCCCTGAGGTTGCCTCTTCAAAGCCTGCCAACATACGCAACAACGTGGATTTACCACAACCAGAACTGCCTAATAGTGCAAAGAACTCGTGACGTCGCACCGACAGGTCAACTGACTTAACGGCAACGGTATCCCCAAAAATCTTCACTATATTTTCAACACGGACGAACTCGTCCTCAACGCCGGCCCATGACGAACCTGCAGAGCGATTTTCTACCATTTTTTATCCTTAAGGTTTAATGCTCTATGACATTAACGACCAGATTTAAGCTCAGACCACATACGAGTTTGTAAACGTTGTATGGCCAAGGGCTGTGGCTTAATCACAAATAAGGTTTTAGCAACGTCTGCTGGAGGGTAAATCATCGGATTAGTTGCAACCTCTGGCATAACGAACTCTCGCGCCGATTTATTCGCATTGGGAAAGAACATGGTGTTGGTGATTGCCGCATGTACTTTTGGTGTCTCAATGTAGTTGATGAAATGGTGCGCCGCGTCTACATGAGCTGCACTTTTTGGAATCGCCATCGTATCAAACCACACAGGAGCCCCGCCATCCGGAATGTAGTAGTCTACCTTGTAGTCTTTTTTAACCTCTCTGGCTCGGTGTGCCGAAATCATCACATCACCCGAGAACCCATACACCATACATAAGTCACCCGCAGCCAGTTCATCGATATAGCCCGAGGAGCTAAACTGACGGATAAAGGGACGAATTGTTTTTAATAGTGCGAGGGCTTCTTTGTAATCCTCTGGGTCTGAACTGTTTGGGTCTTTACCTATGTAATGTAAGACCGCCGGAAAAACCTGCGCGGCCTCATCCAGCATAGAGATACCACAGCCTTTAAGCTTTTCAGCATTTTCAGGCTTAAACAACATATCCCAATCACCTAGCTTTACGTCCTCACCCATGATCTTTTTAACCTGAGTGACGTTGTAACCCAATCCATTCGTGCCATAGCCCCACGGAATCAAGTACTCATTTCCTGGGTCCACATCCGCCAACACAGCCATGATATCGGGATCAAGATGCTCCCAATTAGGGATCTTGGCTTTATCTAATTTTTGGAATAACCCACCCTCAATTTGACGCGCCGCATAATGTGTAGAAGGCACCACCACGTCATAACCAGATTTACCGGTCAATAGCTTGGCCTGCAACGTGTCGTTGCTGTCAAAGGTGTCATAACGCACTTTGATACCCGAAGCCTCTTCGAAGCCAGACAAGGTATCTGGGGCGGTATATTCAGCCCAGTTATAAACGTTAACAACGTTTTCTTGTGCTTGAGCAGTAGAAAAAGCAGCAGTGATCACTGCCCCCAAAAAAAGATGTTTGGCTAAGCCGAAGTTCATCATCTTGAACCCCTTTAAATAAAACATGGGAAACCAAAAGGCGAGTATATGCCGGGGAGAGCCCCGTTCAATCAAAACGTAAAAATGGAACTAGGTTTTAATGAGTTGTTGATAAGCGAGTGCAAACTGCTCGTACCACTGCAGGCCATCTAGGCCTTGCACCTTAATCAAAGAGCGACGCAAACGTAACAGATTGTTTTTTCGCTGTTTAGCATCTACAACATCACGTATTTTCGCTCGATCAAAATCAATCAGATAAATACGTTTTTGTGTATCCATTAAGACATTAAAGACATTTAAGTCTGCATGCCATACACCGGCATCATGCATTTGTTTAACAGCGAATGCAACGGCTTTTGGATCACATTGATCCAACTGATGAGCAATAGGAAAGGCCTCTGGGATACGCGCCACAATGATGGCGGCCTTATAGCCTAAAAACACACGCTGCCACCACGCAGCCAAGGGAGCAGGAACGGCTAACCCCGCGTTGCTCAAATGCAACAAAACAGCGTACTCAGCCCAAGATCGTGTTTGCTCTGCACCCGTCCAAAAATAATACTGACGAATCAATTTTGCAATTAAACCGCCACGACGATAATGGCGCAACACGGCCTGTTGTCCCTGATACTCAATAAACCACGCTGCATTTCGCCCCCCTTGGGTTACTGGTTGCGCGGCTAAATGGATATTTTTAGGATCAAACAATAAGGAATTGGGTTCGGTCGTAAAGTTTGGATTATAGCGAATGCCATCGGCATCCACTGTAAGCACAGAGGAATTTGACATAATTTAGCCTAACGTATTTAGACCTAAATGTTAAGCCTGCAGCCTAGCCACTGCATCTTCGATACGGTCCACAGCCCAAATTTCTAAGCCTTCAATGGGTTGTTTGGGTGCATTTGCCTGAGGAATCAACGCAATGGAGAACCCCAATTTTGCCGCCTCTCTGAGACGCTCTTGGCCGCGTGGAGCAGGCCGAATCTCGCCAGCTAATCCGACCTCACCAAAAACAATCAGCCCTTTAGGTAAGGGGCGATTATTCAAGGACGACATAATAGCTAATAAAACAGCTAAGTCTGCTGCGGGCTCTGTGATGCGTACCCCTCCCACCGCATTCACAAATACATCTTGATCATGCGTCACTATGCCGGCATGACGATTCATGACAGCAAGCAACATGGATAAGCGTGCGCCCTCTAGGCCCACAGACAACCGTCTCGGATTTGGTACATGGGCTGTATCAACTAAGGCTTGAATTTCGACCAATAAAGGACGCGTACCCTCTTGGGTCGCCATCACACAAGAGCCAGCTACTTGTTGCTGATGTCTAGATAAAAACAAAGCGGATGGATTGCTCACCCCACGCAAGCCTTTATCTGTCATAGCAAACACACCTAGCTCGTTTACAGCACCAAAACGATTTTTAAAGGCACGTACTAAGCGATAAGACGACTGACTATCGCCTTCGAAATACAAAACCGTATCGACTATATGCTCAAGAACACGGGGCCCAGCTAAGGAACCATCTTTGGTGACATGCCCAATCAATACCATCGCAATCCCATGTTGCTTTGCGAGTCGGGTTAACTGAGCTGCACATTCTCGTACTTGCGACACTGATCCGGGCGCAGCACTAAGCTGTGATGAGTACAGAGTCTGAATCGAGTCAATAACCGCAACTTTAGGTTTACGCTCAAGTAATGTTTGGCTGATATGCTCAAGCTGAATTTCGGCCAATAGATCAACCCCAGCAGTCGGCAACTCTAGGCGTCGCGCACGTAACGCCACCTGCTCGGCTGACTCTTCGCCGGTTACATAAAGCACAGGCACCACAGTAGCAAGCGCAGACATAGCCTGTAGTAGCAAGGTGGATTTCCCAACCCCAGGGTCACCCCCGATCAAAATCACCCCACCATCCACCAATCCGCCCCCCAAAGCGCGATCTAACTCTGATAGCCCAGTAGGTTGCCTAGGAACCTCTCGGGCCTGAATATCAGACAAGCTCTGTACTGGACTGGCCCCAGCTAAGGACTCATACCGATTAACCACAGCAGTAGTAGCAGCGGGCTCAACCACTATTTCTTGCAATGTGTTCCACTGTTGGCATTGAGGACAGCGCCCCTCCCAACGCGGGCTATCTGCCCCGCACTCAGTACAGACAAAAGCGGTTTTTGCTTTTTTAGCGGTTTTACGTGTTGCCATAGTGTTATTAACGTCCGATGAGGCTGCTGCCCCCATCAATGAGTAATTCTTGTCCGGTTATATAAGACGCCGCATCACTTAAAAAGAATGCAACGGCCGCGGCAATTTCATCGGTTTGCGCAAATCGCCCCATTGGGATGCTATGGAGCATTTTCTGCTCACGCTCAGAGCCCTCGGGGCAGTTTTGTCTAAACAGCGCCGTTTCAGTCGGACCGGGGGAAATCGCATTTACGGTAATCCCAAATGGGGCTAGCTCAAGCGCCCATGTGTTCGTACAGCCTAACAAAGCGCTTTTCGCTGCGGCATAGCTAGTACGATCATAGGCACCATGCGCGGCACGACTAGCAATATTGATAATACGTCCTTCTTGGCGAGCTTTCATGGAAGGAATAAAGGTCTGCGCCACCTGAACGGCAGAGCGCACATTCAAGTCAAACACCTGATAGAGCATTTCTAGGTCTACCTCGCCAATTGGCTGAGGCATCACTGAGCCCACATTATTTACTACGGCATCAACAGGATATTTTTCTCGCAACATGCGCAAGACTTCTTCACTTTCACCTGCATTGGATAAATCACAGGTGTATAAATAACCTGGGAAATCAATATCCTGAGTATTGCGAGCTAAACCCACTACATGCGCGCCTAAATCTGCTAAATGCTGGCTAATGGCCCAACCGATACCTTTGGTGGCTCCGGTGACTAATACACATTTATTTTTCATCTAAATTGTGCGAGATACCCCGCGATGAGTGGCGGGGAGGGATAGCACGGGTTACGTA
>NZ_CANRIC010000061.1:0-9299 GCF_947630565.1 uncultured Paenalcaligenes sp. | reverse complement strand
ACAGGACGCGTTAGGGGACCCCTTAATTAAGACGTTGCATGGGCGGGGCTATCGGTTACAGGTGTCGCAGGAGTAAGCCGGTTATTTTTCAATAGATGGGGCAGACTATGGGCCCCCTGTTGATAGGCCCAATGGGGCCACAAAGCATGAGCCAGACTTTCCTCTACTATGTCAGCATTAATGGCACATGGCTCGTAGTTTTCGGGCGCGGTATAGCGCCATTGGCTAGGTTCACGTAACGGCTCTAGCACTGTTAATAGATCATTTTTAAGGTAGCCGTAATTATCCCCATATTGCATCATGGCGCGTCCTCCCGACTCGGCTTGGGTCAAATCATGACCAATCATTGGGTGGGCCGCATGAATGCCTGCTAAGGACAAGAGAGTGACGGGTAAGTCAATTTGACTAATAATACGGTCGTCCCGACGAGGCGCAATGCCTCCGCCCAGAATTAGTGCCGGTATATGAAAATGACGTACAGGGATTAGGCTTTTGCCTCCGACTCGGGCATCGTGGTCCGCGACGACTAAAAAGAGCGTGTCATCCCAATAGTCGCTATGGCGTGCTTTAGCAAAAAACTGACCTAAGGCCCAATCGGCGTATCGCACTGTGT
Organism: uncultured Paenalcaligenes sp.; assembly: GCF_947630565.1. Classification (NCBI taxonomy): domain Bacteria; kingdom Pseudomonadati; phylum Pseudomonadota; class Betaproteobacteria; order Burkholderiales; family Alcaligenaceae; genus Paenalcaligenes; species uncultured Paenalcaligenes sp. Next base: position 8,686 of record NZ_CANRIC010000061.1, on the reverse strand, counting down.
TTTCTACCGAAGCGGGTTCACCTATAGGATCAATACGACCTTCGGGGTATTCCCAAGGGGAGTGGTTGCTAACAGAAAAAGCGAGGCTCAAGGTGGGGGCGTCTGTATCTTTTCGGTTGCTCAGTAGGTCATGAAGCTTGTTAAACATGTCCTCATCACTGACGCCCCAGGTTCCGGTAAATGCGGGGTTTTGAAAGGTGGGCTGATCATGCAGCTCTGTAAAGCCATTTCCTAAGAAAAAACTTTTCATATTATCAAAGTGTGACTCACCCCCATAGATAAAACGCGAGGTATAGCCTTGTTGATTTAGCAATTGAGCTAAGGTGAAAAAGCGGGACTGGGCTCCAGATAATCGTACCGCTGCATCTGAAATCGTAGGCGGAAAGCCTGCGGAGATGGCCTCAAGGCCACGTACAGAGCGAGTCCCTGTGGCATAGGCGCGGGTAAAATTCCATGCCTCTGCTGATAATTGATCCAGATAGGGGGTGAGGCCTGCACCCTGTAGATTTCCCACGTACTGAGCCCCTAAACTTTCTTCTACGATTAGTACAATATTTTTTGGCTTATTCACAGCATGGGTAGGGGATTGATGATGCAAGGTGGGCAATCTTAGGTCTTGATTTATATCAATTTTTGCACTTTTCCCAATTAAATGAAGCATTTTCTCCACGGGCATTGTGCCGTAGCTTTGCTCGGCAGAGCGCTCGTTTTTTATGCAATAAATGGCATAAAGCACGCTATATAAGCCATTCAATGCCAATGTGTTAACCATTGCATCACCGCAAAAAGCCACGGTAGAGGGATTGATCGGGCGATGACGTAATGTGCCGCGAATTATGCCGAATAAAACGAGGGCGCTTAATATACTGGTGACAATGGCAACGACCCAATTCGCAGTAAACAGGCTTTGGGTATGGGTGTATAAGTAGACAAATACAGCTGCTGTACTGAGGGTTAAGAGAAATACACCACTAAAAATCACGAATTTGTAGCCTTTCCAAAGCATGCCAAAGACTTCACGTGGGTGTTTTAGGTAATCCACATACAATCGATTTGGGCGCGTGTCATACTCAATAATAAATTGAGGGGTAGACACCTCCAGAAGTACAAACAACCCCCACACCGCAGAGAGATACACGGCCAGTAAAGGGTGTACGAATGTCACGTCATCTAGCCAAGGGGCAAATAGCCAAGGCAAAGCGGTAAATGCCGCAATCAAATGGGCATCAATACGTACGCCCCCTAGCAATAGTGGTCGCCAGCCTTTTACTGCGCGTACACGCTGATGCTGCCAGAGCATTAGGGCAATACGGCTAAGCGTAAAAAGACAAAAACTAGCGAGGGTAAAAAAGAGGAGTTGAGTATACATAAGCCCGCATCACTAAAAAGTCGCTAAAACGTAGCGCGATGCGTAGCATCGTAGCGGGCAGAGCATCAATAAAAACTGAGAAAAACGTCAAGAAAACGTCAAAGCTATAAAGATAAATCGCGTAGCCAGAGGGAAATGATAGGCAGATAGGTGATAAAGGCTAGGGCAGCAATTAAGGTACACACAGGCACGAGCAGAGGCTTAAACATAGCCATTACCCGAATGTTAGCGACGCTAGCGGCAGCGAATAAATTAATGCCTAGGGGGGGCGTAATCATTCCCATGGCTAAATTAACAATAATAATGATGCCGAAATGGATGGGGTCTACGCCATAAGAGACGGCAATAGGAGCCAAGATGGGAGCTAAAATGAGAATGGCGGCAGAGGTCTCTATGAACATACCCACTAAAAAAAGTAAACCATTCACAAAGAGCAAAAATGACCATTTATGATTAAAATTGTCGCGAGCCCAATCCCCTACGGTAGCCGCTATTCCTGATACCCCGATCAGAAAGGAGAATAAGCTAGCGGCAGCAATAATTAACATAATGGTGCTGGTCGTCAGAACGGCGGATTTGAACACCCTGGGTAGGTCTCGAAAAGACAGTTCTTTATAGACAAAGACCCCGATAAAAAAAGCATATACAGCAGATACGGCAGCGGCTTCTGTGGGTGTGAACACACCACCATAGATACCGCCAATTACAATAACAGGCAATAACAAGGCCCAAAAGGCCTTCAGGAAAGCAGCCCAAACCGATGTGGTAACGGGTTTGTCGTGCAGCCCATAGCCTTTGAGACGACACCAAATCTGCACCATGACTAATAAGGCGATGGCAATAAGTAGACCGGGGCCTATGCCTGCGATAAACATTTGTCGTACCGAGTTCTCAGTGGAAATGGCATATAAAATCATGGGCACTGAAGGGGGAATAATCACCCCTAATTCGGCAGAGGACGCTTGAATTGTTGCTGCAACGGGCAAGGGATAGCCATTTTTAGCCATCGCTGGAATTAAGATCGCCCCAACAGCAAAGGTCGTGGCAACAGAGGAGCCTGAAATAGCTGCAAAAATCATGCAGGTGAGAATGCAAGCGCTGGCTAAACCACCTTGTCGATGACCAATAAGACTGATTGCGAAATTCACTAGCCGTTGTGAGACGCCACCATGACTCATCAATTGTCCTGCCAGAATAAAAAAAGGCACGGCTAATAGAGGAAAGCTGTCTAAGCCACCCACCATTTTTTGTGCCACTACCTGTAAAGGCAGATGACTAAAAAAATGAATGCCTGTGATAGAGGCCAGACCAATGGAAACAGCAATGGGAACCGACAAGAGAAAAAGCAGTGCTAAGGTGCTGATTAAGGCCACATTCATACGTTAGCCTTTGGCGTAGGGCGAAAGTAGTGCAATATAACCCCAGGTATAGCTAAGCCCGCACCCACTGGGATGGCAGCATATAGCCATGACATAGGAATACCAAGTAAAGCAACCGTTTGTGCATGGACACGTACTGTCATGAGGTAACCGTACCAGACCAAAACACAGAGAAAGAGCAGGGTTAACAGGCTAATGAGCCCCATGAGTACACGTTGCATAGACTGGGGTAAAAGCGTGTGCAGTAGATCTAGAGCTAACATGGCTCCGGTTCTAAAAGCTGCTCCAGCGGCTAAGAAAACCATCCAAATCACCACAGCTCGCGCTGTGACCTCTGTCCACGTGGCGGGGTCATTAAAAACAAAGCGCGTGATAACTTGAATAAAAACTAAAAGAGTGGCGATCACAAGTAATAAAGCAGCCAAGCCATGCGTGAGGGCGATGAGACCCTCGCAGATGGCGACAATGCGTTTAGACATGATGGTTTAGGGCTGAGTGGCCTGAATTTGTTCTAGCAAGGTTGTATCGTATTTTGCTTTGAATGCCTCGTAGGCAGGGCTGGCGGCCTGAGCAAATGCGGTCTTATCGATGGAATCAACGACCTGCATCCCTTTTTCTTTTAGGATGGCGAGGCCTTCGGCTTCTTTTTGGTCTACAAAGTCATGGTTTGCTTTGATGGCGGCAAGGGTGGCTTGCTGTACCCATTCTTTTTCTTCGGCACTGAAGTTATCCCAATGAATTTTAGACATCAGAATGACAGCAGGAGAATAAAAGTGACCCGATAAGGTGGCGTGTTTTTGTACCTCCCAAATTTTGGTGGATACAAAAATAGCCATGGGGTTTTCTTGACCATCAATGGTGCCTTGTTGTAGAGCAGTAAACACTTCGTGCCATGCCATTGGGGTCGGGGCAGCACCTAAAGCTTTAAAAGCACTAAGGTGAATATCATTTTCTTGGGTGCGGATTTTTAAGCCTTTTAAATCGGTAGGGTTATGAATGGCTTTGGTCGAGTTAGTGATATGCCTGAAACCATTTTCGCCCCAGCCTAAGGCCTTGATGTCTTTGGCATCAAAGGCACGTAAAAGTTGTTGGCCTACCTCTGTGCCTAGAACCTGTCTGGCATGGTCATAATCATGGAATAGAAAAGGTAAGTCGAGCACATAGGTTTCTGGGACAAAACCGCCTACTGGCCCAGTTGATGAAATCGTGAAATCAACAGCACCGATTTGTAAGCTTTCTAGGACTTCGCGCTCACTACCTAACATGCCATTGGGTTTAATGTGAATACGATGCGTTTGATTTGAGAGGCGCTCAAAGGTGGATTTGAATGCCTCAGCAGCAGCACCATAATGAGATTCGGCTGGTATCGCCATTGCAAAGGTGAAATCTCTGGCCTGAAGCGTGCCGCTAAATAAGGCGGCTCCACAGATCAAAAGCAAAGCGTATTTTTTAAATAGGGAAAGCATCCGAAGTCTCCTGCTGCTAGACATTTAACATAAGTTGTCAATATACCGGATTGTAGTCCGGATCAGCTAGTCTAGGCACTCTTATCACTATTGTCCAAAGAGGGGGTTAAATCACCAATTACAGGGATATTCAGTATCGATGATACAGGCAATAATTGCTAAGTATCTCATTCTGTAACTGGCTGTGGCTTGGTGATTGCATGGCTCTCTTTAAAAGTGCTATCTCATGAAATATAAAACCGTATCAACGCTGTCACTACTGGTTAGTGCTTTATTTTCCTCGCCCTCTTGGTCACAAGAGTCTCAAACTATTTTAGATAAAAATGGTAGGCCCATATTTCAAATAAAGATATTTGAGAAAACAGATGGTCCATATACCTTAAGTTGGCAAGATAAAAGCCCAACACCTTCCACTTGGAATCTAAGTGTTGATGAAAAAAATCGAGTTTTCTCTGCAGCTGAATACTTGGCTGAGTTGATACAGGTTGTGCCAGGGCAAAATCCTGCCGTCATTAATGTGGGTACGTATGATGATGAGGGGGCTTCTGCTTTTAGTACGGTGGTGGTTGAGACGGAGGGGGCAGGCACACAGGTACATGCTGCCATTACAAATCAGCCCATTGATGATTTGAGTTTACATGCGCATGGGTTTATTGATGTGGGCAAAATGGCTTGGTCAGAGACTGCGTTTACGCCCTCCCAAGTGGTGCTAACTCCCGAAGTCGATATGACAACCGTGGTGATCCATGAGGTTGCCCATGCGTTGGGTATTTCCTCTGAAGTCAAAGTGTATGATTTGATCGATCCTGAAAAAACAACAAAAGGAGTTTTTATACCAGATACGCTTTCTGTATGGGAAAACCATCTCTATGACGATAACCATCAAGTCGCTCAGCCGGGACAAATTGTTTATTGCTCAGCATGTGAAAATGAACAAACAGATGATGATGGCAAGGTGCTCACACCAGAAGATATCTTTGATGTAAGGCAGGATAAGGCGTATTTTTCCGGTAAACACGTACAAGAGGTTATGGCGGGAGCAATGCCAGGCGTACCTCTTACGCTATACGGTTCGCCAGATAAATTCGATACGCCTGTCTGGTCACATCTGGAGTTAAAAAACAGTTTAATGAGCCATCAAAACTATCGTAATTACACTAACTTAATGGAAGCAGAGGTCGCCATACTGCAAGACATCGGTTATACGATAGACCGTAAAAATTTCTGGGGTCATTCTGTTTATGCAGATCATCAACAGTTAGTTAATGACAATCCCTTTTTTGCTCGGAATCAAGATGGCACAGCCTATTTAGCAAATACCTATAATACGGCTACTCTTGGCTTAGGTTTGCATGTATATGGTAGTTATAACGACATTGTGCAACGTGCTGATTTGTTATCCGCAGGAGCCGGAGGGGGCGGGATTCGTGTAGATGGGGAGGGCAATCAATTAACTATTTTGGCAGGCACACAAGTCCATGCTAATGGAACCAATGGCCGCGGTGTGATGTTCACTTACGGTAAAGACCATACTTTTACTCATCGTGGTGACGTAGAGGCGCTGGGCGCAAAAGGTATCGCTGCCAGTTTCGATTTTGGACATAATGCCCTTGGGGATAATACCGAATATCGCGGCTCTTACATCCGTGAACACGCATTTACTCAGATTCCGATGTTATCTGAACTCATGGGGCCTCTCGTTAAAAAGGCAGATATTACTGGACGTTTAGCTGGTACGGATGCGTCGATCTATATCTCTGAAAATGCGTATGTGGATACCATTAATATCATGGGAAATGCGCAGCTTAGCGGTAATGTCGTGTCTCAGTATAACCAGGTTGATGACGATAATAAGCCTCGTCTAACAGCGCTGACTTTTGGTGTAAAAGCCGACGAGAATGGTCAGTCAACCAATCAAGCCGACAACGCATTTAAGTTCTCTTACGACGATAATATCGTGGGTCTTAATAATCTGTCTTTACAACTTGCTGGTGGTACTACCCAGTTTTCGGGTCATCATGCAATTTACGAGGCCCACGTTGCTTCAGGTGCAAGTTTAATAAGCTCAAGCACCTATCAGATAAATCCAGATGGGGCTTTTATCAATGAGGGTAAGGTTGCTCCAACGACGATAGATAGCGTGATTACGATTGATGGCGCCTACAAGCAAACAGCGACTGGGCAGCTTCAGCTTACCGTTAATAATCAACAGAAATTTAATCAGGTAGTGGTTAATGGTGCGGCAGATATTGACGGTGCGTTAACTGTTGCTGTGTCACCGGGCTTCTATGAGAATGACTTTACAGTGACATCGGATAAATGGCTTCAAGCTGATACGGTAACCGGTTCATTTTCTATGCTGAACACAACTCTGGCTTCCCCCACTTTGAATGCGCTAGCCAGCACCTCTACAGAGAATACCTACTCTGTTTCGGTATCCAGAAATCAAGACGCTTATTCGCAGTACGGCACAAATGCCAATAGCCGGAATGTGGGTCTAGCACTTAGCTCGGCAGCCAGTAACGCCTCGATTCAAACACAAACGTTAATTAGCGCTTTAGACTTTTCCAACCCTGATGGTTCAACGGTTCGTCATGCTTTACCCCAGTTGACGGGTGAGGCCTATGCCTCTACCAGTGGCGCTTTGATGAATGCCAGCCACCTAACCCGCAGTGCGGCGTGGGGGCGCTTACAACAGGCTTTTGAAGGGGTACCTACCGGTAGTCCTATTCGGGTAGCGAGCACTGATCGGGCACAGAGCGCGACGCAGACGAATCCTAACTCTGCCGTTTGGGGCTATGGGTTTGGGACATGGTCTCATCAAAAAGCAAGTGACAGTACAGCAAAATTAGACGCAAGAACGGGTGGCTTTTTTACTGGCTTTGATACCGTCGTTGATGGGGCATGGCGTCTTGGTGCGATGGCAGGTTATAGCCAGTCAACATTCAAGGTGCGTGAGCTAGGCTCATCTGGGGATAGTGATAATTACACCATCGGTACTTACGCGGGCCGTGAGTGGCCGCTTGAGTCAGGTGACTTAGCCTTTAAATCAGGCCTCGCCTATACGTGGCATCACTTAAAAATGAAAAGAGACATTCATTTTTCTGGATATCAAGACAGTCTTTCGTCAAAATATAATGCAGGCACTTTTCAAGTGTTCGGTGAGCTCGGTTACAAGGCAAGCCTAACAGAACGTGTTAGCGCCGAACCCTATGCAAACCTAGCTTACGTTAATGTGAGTACGGATAAACTCAAGGAAAAAGGGAACAGCGGCGCAGCGTTATCTGTACGTACAGATACGATGAATACGTTGTTCTCAACGATTGGGGTACGTGTAGCGACTCAATTTGATTTAGGTAAAATCTCAGCTACAGCAGGTGCGGATATTGGCTGGCGCCATGCTTACGGCACCACCACGCCCCACTCTACCGCGAATCTTGTGGGTTCGAATGCATTTACAACGACTGGTAGTCCAATTGGTAAAAATGCAGCAGTCTTAGAAACGAACGTAGGCTTTAATATTGCAAAACACACCACAGTGGGGCTTGCGTATCAAGGTCAGTTTGGTTCTGGCCTTAAACAAAATGCTTTTAACGTCAATATGAATGCTAGGTTTTAAGGTCTGCTAAAAAGCATAACAGTTGTATAAAAAAATCGCTGACTTAGATTTATATCGGTCAGCGATTTTACGTACTGTCCCAAATTTGTCCCAAAGGCTTACATAGGAGGATGTAGAGGTAAAATATTATAAAAATACCAACCCAGTTAGACTAAAAATATTTTCTTTATGTTAACCAGTTTTGGATTTGACCTTAATATGTAATGACCCAGCAGTTTCTGCTCAAGTTAGGCTGCTAATGCATAAGCTTCAGCAGGTGTTTTCATTTTCAACGCCTGATGTGGGCGCTGAGTGTTATAGAATAAAATCCAGTCAGCAATGATACGACTGGCGTGTTGTACACTTTCAAAGCGATGGCGGTGTACGCATTGCTCTTTGAGCGTACGAATTAATCGCTCCACCATGCCATTTTGCTGTGGGCAATGGGGCGTGATGAACTCCTGACGTAACCCGTAGCTGCGCACTAACTGCGTATAACTACGGCTACTGAAGACTAAACCATTATCTGAACGCAATAAAAACGGTTCTGGAACTCGACCTAGTGTGCCAAATCTGGCGAGAAGTGCTTGCTCTAACGCAGAGGTGGCTGTGCTAGCTTTACCCGTCTTGGAGAGCTGCCAACCTAATAGCTCTGGTGTATAGCAGTCAATAACTAAAGCCAAACTTAACCAACCATCACGGCCACCCCAAATGCGGCACAGATCCGTTGCCCAGCGCTCGTTGGGCGACCCAGCAACTGAAGCGAGGGCTTGTACGCGAGGTCGCATGCCAGTAGCTCGTTTACGCACCTGCCAGCCTTTAAGTTGAAAAATACGCTGCACTGTGTTTTTGTTCATGCTTAGCAGTCCTGCTA
>NZ_CANRIC010000060.1:0-9929 GCF_947630565.1 uncultured Paenalcaligenes sp. | reverse complement strand
CCAAATATATTAACTACTATAATAACGAACGAATTAAACTAAAACTGAAAGGACTGAGTCCAGTGCAATACCGAACACAGGCCTTTAGTGCCCAGTAAATGAAACCGTCCAACTATTGGGGGTCACTTCATAGGGCGGGGAGGATGTCAACATACCCAACAAGCACAGGCTAAACCATGAGATACATCAATTTAACAACAGCCCTCTACGCTTCAAGCAAAATCGTCATATCGATTTTCTATAAGGCCCTGATAGAACGGTAGTTAATTACATTGAACAAAAAATAAAAAGATGGATTGCAGTAATCAAACGAAAAAAAGCCGTTTCGAAATAAATCGAAACGGCTTTTTGAATTTTGGCGGACAGAGAGGGATTCGAACCCTCGGTACGGGGATACCGTACACACGCTTTCCAGGCGTGCACCTTCAACCACTCGGTCACCTGTCCTTTCTTGCATTTAGCAAAGATTATTATTATAGACTAATAAATATAAAAAGCAAACAATCTATTTTTGTAAACTCAGCATACGCTCTACATAACGAGCAATCGCATCAACCTCTAGATTTACGAAGCTACCTGCTTTTAGATACTTGAGTGTAGTTACCTGCACCGTATGCGGTATTAGGTTAATGCTGATTTCACAACCTTGAGGCTGATCCACCACTTGATTCACCGTCAGGCTCACCCCATTTACTGTCACGCTACCCTTGTATGCCAGATATTTTGCTAGTTCCAAAGGTGCCAAAATACGTAACTCAAAAGACTCACCCACAGGCTCAAAAGCGCTAACTGTGCCAACGCCATCCACATGGCCTAACACCATGTGACCATCCAACGTATCACCTAAACGCATCGCAGCCTCAAGGTTTACAGGACTCGCTTGATCCAAGCCCACCGTGCGGTTTAGGCTCTCTCGGGAAATATCAATAGTAAATGCTTGATCGTGCAGCTCCACCACTGTCATGCAAGCACCTTGGATTGCAATGGAATCACCTAATTTACAACGAGATAAATCAAAATCAGGGGCCTCAATACGCAAACGCAGGCCAGCATCTGCATCCTGCTGATCTAAGTGCTGTACCTGACTAATCTGACCTACGGCACTCACAATTCCAGTAAACATAAAAACTCCTAAGCCTGTAGCTGTTGTATATGAGTATAAAGATGCTGCCAATGATCGGCATGACGCATAAGCAATCGCACGTCTTTTCCTATGATTTTACTGTGCAATATCTCAAAACGGGGCGCCTCATTTAGCTGAGTTAACACAGGTAACTGCATCAATGGCCTACCTGCCCCTATCAGCATCGGCGCGATATAACTCAACAAAGCATCCACATACCCTGCCTGCAGCAAGGCCCCATTGAATGTCGCGCCCGCCTCTACATGGACTTCATTGATTTGCTGTTGAGCTAACCACTGCATAAGGGCAATGACGCTGACCCGACCCGAAGGATCCGGGGGCAACTCGATGACCTGAGCATTTTTATCTGCTAACTGTTGAGCCAGCTCTGGATTACTCTGTGTGGTGAACACCCAGACTGGATCACCATTCATTAGTTTTGCCTGAGGAGACAGCCGTAGCTGGCTATCCACCACGGCACGAATAGGTTGCCGTGCAGTAGAAAAATCACGTACGTTTAGCAGTGGATCATCATCCAAAACGGTCCCAATACCGGTTAGCACCACACAACTACGCGCCCGAAAATGCTGACCATCATGGCGGGCTTCTGGCCCTGTGATCCATTTAGACTGACCATCTTCTAAAGCGGTACGTCCATCTAAAGAGGAGGCGGTTTTTAACCATAACCACGGTCTGCCTCGGACCATACGAGCAACAAAGCCAATATTGATGGCTAACGCTTGCTCCATCTCTATTCCTACGACCACCTTTATGCCAGCAGCACGTAATTTAGCGACACCTTGCCCAGCCACCTGTGGATTGGGGTCAAGCATCGCGATGACGACGCATTGAGGTTGCGCCTGAATCAAAGCATCCACACAAGGAGGCGTGCGACCATAGTGAGAACAAGGCTCTAATGTGACATAGACCGTTGCTTGGTGTAGCGAGACATAACCCAACGATCGAGCCTGAGCCAAAGCCATGACCTCGGCATGAGGGCCTCCCGCCATTTGGGTTGCTCCGGTAGCAATGATTTTCCCGCCATATTCAATCACACAGCCTACACGCGGATTAGGGCTGGTAATATAGAGCGACTGACGTGCAGCGGTCAGTGCTTGCTGCATATAGTAAGTGTGAGTCACGGCTTAGAGGCAGGGGTATCTTGCATCGCGTTGATTGCCTCGACAAATTCCCCTATATCATTGAAGCTTTTATAGACCGACGCAAAGCGTACATAGGCTACTTGATCTAGTTTTTTAAGCTGCTCCATGACCAATTCGCCCAATTGTTCCGTGTTGATTTCTCGATCACCACTGACTAATAAGCCTTCGGTAATGCAGGCTACTGCCGCATCGACCTCTGGGGCCGGAACAGAGCGTTTTCGCAGTGCCAAATCCATACTGGCTCGCAGCCGATCAATATCGAACTCCATACGACTACCACTACGCTTGACGACGGTCGGCATCATCAAATCTGCCCGCTCATAAGTCGTGAATCGACGCTCACACTTAGCACAACGGCGGCGACGACGAATCGTACCCCCGTCTTCGGATACACGAGAATCTACGACCTGCGTGTCTTCAAAACTACAGAACGGACATTTCATAGGCAGTCATGCCCCCGAAGGGGCTTAAAAATTAACGGTAAACCGGTAAACGGGCTGTTAATTCATGCACACGTTTACGAACGTTTTCCAAGTTTGCTGCATCAGTGGGGTTATCCAACACATCAGCAATAAGGTGTGCAGTCAGTTCACAATCGGCTTCAGTGAAACCACGTGTTGTTACTGCAGGTGTACCTAAACGAATACCACTGGTCACAAAAGGAGACTCTGGATCATTAGGAATAGAGTTTTTGTTCACAGTGATATGAGCCTGACCCAGCGCGTCTTCAGCTTGTTTACCGGTTAGACCTTTAGCACGCAAGTCCACAAGCATGACGTGGCTCTGTGTACCACCAGAAACAATACGTAAACCACGCTCAACTAAAGTACGGGCTAACACATCAGCGTTTTTCACTACTTGAGCTGCGTAATCTTTAAAGCTAGGCTCTAGGGCTTCTTTGAATGCAACGGCTTTACCCGCAATCACATGCATCAAAGGACCGCCTTGGATACCTGGGAAGATAGCTGAGTTAATGATTTTCTCATGCTCGGCTTTCATCATGATCACACCACCACGGGGGCCACGCAAGGATTTATGCGTTGTAGATGTCACAAAGTCAGCGTGAGGCACAGGATTCGGGTAATGACCACCAGCAACTAAACCGGCATAGTGAGCAATATCCACCATGAACAACGCACCGTTTTCTTTGGCTACACGTGCAATACGCTCAAAATCAATGTGCAAAGAGTACGCAGAAGCACCCGCAACGATCAATTTTGGTTTGTGCTCTTTGGCTAATGCTTCGAGTTGGTCGTAATTCAGAACTTCGTCTTTGTCTACGCCATACGAAATGAAGTTGTATAGCTTACCGGAAGCATTAACCGGTGAGCCATGTGTCAAGTGGCCCCCTTCGGCTAGACTCATACCCAACACCGTGTCGCCGGGTTTTAGCACGGCCATATACACACCTTGGTTAGCCTGTGAGCCAGAGTTAGGTTGTACGTTGGCGGCTTCGGCACCGAAGATTTCTTTTAGACGGTCAATTGCGAGTTGCTCGACCACGTCTACAAATTCACAACCACCGTAGTAACGACGGCCGGGGTAGCCTTCGGCGTATTTGTTGGTTAACTGGGAGCCTTGAGCTTGCATCACCGCAGGGCTAGTGTAGTTTTCAGATGCAATAAGCTCGATATGCTGCTCTTGGCGCACATCTTCTTTTTGAATAGCAGCCCAAATTTCGGGGTCAGCAATGTCTAGGGTATGAGAGCGTTCAAACATGAAAGATCCTAACTAAAAAGGGAAGGCAATTAGAAGCATGCATTTTAACGTCTTAGAGGCTTTTAAGCTGCAAAAATCCATAAAAAGCCTAGATTAAAACAAAAAAACAGCTAAAACCACACTAAAACGTAATTTACACACGCCTCAAAGGAGCAATTTTACTTTTGCTCTGCCAGTAGCCGAGGAGTTAAGGTATAGGTGCCGGTTATAGAGGCTTGGTCAAGGATATGTGGCTGAATAGAGGCTAACACCTCATCCCCAGTAAACTTTCCTTTTAAGGGGACCTCGTCTATGTCCAAGGCATACACCGTAAACGTGTAGTGATGCACAACTGAATCATTCCAAGGGGGGCAAGGCCCATCGTAACCAAAGTAATCCCCACTCATTTCTCGGTCTTGAGCAAACCAATGCGTAAAGTCATTTAGGCCTTGGCGCATTCCGTCTAAAGACAAGGGGCCTGATTTACCTCGCGGCGTCACACCGTCCGAATAGGCTCCCTCGGCAATTTCGGTCGTATTTGCCGCCACATCTACCAAAACCCAATGATAAAACTTCACACGGGGCAAGTCAGAGGGAACCTCGCGGTCAGACTGATTCACATCATCGGGCTTGGACGGCACATCACTATCCACACACAACACCACAAAGGATTTTGTTCCAGCTGGGATCTCGGACCAAACAAGATGTGGGTTAATGTTGTCAGCCAAAGCCACCCGAGTTTGGGCATCATATTTACCAAAGGCGTAACGGGTAGGAATGACCTGCTGATCAGAAAAAGAATCACTGCGTAGCTTCATCGCTTGCTCCTGATTAATACGTTATTAAGCGTTAAGCGTAACCTTTGCAAAACGACGCTTACCGACTTGAACTACATATGTGCCTGCAGCTAATTCTAGGCCACGGTCTTCGACACGGGTGCCATCAATACGCACACCACCCTGAGTGATATTACGCTGCGCATCACTGCCAGAGGAAACTAAACCTGCTTCGCGCAATACATTCACAATTCCCATCGGCGCACCGGCCAATGTCACCTCAGGCAAATCCTCGGGGATTTCACCGTGTTTAAAGCGAGCCTCAAAACGTTGGAGCGCCTCTTCGGCATCCCGTTGGCTATGGAAACGCGCAACAATTTCTTGGGCTAAAGCGACCTTGGTATCCCGTGGATTGGCGCCTGCTGCAATCGCGTCTTTAAAGCCTTGGATCTCTGCCAAGCTACGGAAAGACAGCAATTCAAAATATGACCACATCAATGTATCAGACACGGACATGATTTTACCAAACATCGAATCTGGGCCTTCGGTCACGCCAATGTAATTCCCTTTGGATTTGGACATTTTCTCTACGCCGTCCAAACCAACCAGTAAAGGCATCGTCAAAATACATTGTTGCTCTTGGCCACATTCTCTTTGTAGCTCTCGACCAACCAACAAGTTGAACTTCTGGTCCGTACCGCCCAACTCTAGATCAGCCTTTAACTGTACAGAATCATATCCCTGTAAAAGCGGGTAAATAAACTCATGGATCGAAATCGGCGTATTCGATTTAAATCGCTTCGTGAAATCATCACGCTCCATCATACGAGCAACCGTATAACGGGAAGCCAGCTGAATCAAACCTCGTGAGCCCAACTGGTCTAACCATGTGGAGTTATACATGATTTCAGTTTTACTCTGATCAAGGATTAAATTTGCCTGATCGCAATACGTTTGGGCATTGGTTTTTACTTGCTCTGGTGTCAATGGAGGGCGCGTCGTGTTACGACCGCTAGGGTCCCCAATCGTAGAGGTAAAATCACCAATAAGAAACACGACTTGGTGACCTAAATCTTGCAGCTGGCGCATTTTATTCAGCACCACTGTATGCCCCAAGTGAATGTCCGGCGCAGTAGGGTCTAAACCTAACTTAATACGCATGGGTTCGCCTGTGGCATGGCTACGTGCTAACTTGCGTGCGAACTCAGACTCGACAAGGAGTTCGTCGCAGCCGCGCTTCACAATGGCTAAATCGGCTTCTACCGCGGGAGTAATGGGTGCGTCTTGTAATGACATAAATAGACCTGATGAAAACTTTATCGCAAAAAGGGTCGAAAAACTGCTGTAAATAAGCTAGCATAACGCTTGGACGTATAATCTGCACGCAAAAGCGTGACTCGTCCATATATAGCATCATCTTACCAAAGCACTCTAGTTAGGCAAAAGCCAAACTGGTAGATGCTTTTTTCTGCTTTTTTAAACCCAACATCTCACAAGGTTTTGGTCTCATGCTTAACAAAGGGAATAACGGATCGCTCACCGCCGCCTCCCAGCAAACCAGCCCCAAAAAAAGTAAATTCGTCCAAAAGTCTCTGCTCGTGCTTGCCTTTGGTTTATTCGCAGGTGCCGCTGCTATTGCGGTAGTACAGCCTCATGAAGAACCCATTATTTATCAAGCCACCCAAGCCCTAGAACTGCCTGCAGGCATTACTCCCCTTGGTCAAAAATCCACAGAGCCTTTCATCCACGAAACACGCATTCGTCGTGGTGATACTTTAGCTGCATTGCTGCAACGCCTACAGGTTGAAGCCCCGGGCTTACAAGCATTTTTAACTCATGATAAAAATGCGCGCTCTATTTACAAACTCTATCCTGGCCGCTCCTTACAAGTTGCTCTCAATGATGAGAATGATTTGCTTTGGTTACGCTATGTTCATACCCCAGCAGACACATCCAAAGGCGAAGCCAGTTCTAAATGGTTAGAAATTCGTCCTGATGAAAAAGGCGGCTACACGGCCTCCGAAGAATCACTAGCGGTTGAAACCCATATCCAAATGGCCGAAGGCGTGATTCGCTCATCCCTATTTGGCGCAACAGATGCTGCCAATATCCCCGATGCTGTCGCTTTACAAATCCCCGAAATTCTAGGCTCCAAGGTCGATTTCATGAAAGACCTGCGCAAAGATGACCGTTTCCGTGTTGTATACGAAACCTACAGCCACAACGGTCAACGCGTTGGCGCAGGCAAAGTTTTAGCGCTAGAGTTTGAAAACCAAGGCAAGGTACATGATGCCCTTTGGTTTGACTTGGATAATAAAGGTGGTAGCTACTACGACTTTGCTGGCGTGGGATCTCAAGGTGCTTTTTTACGTAATGCCTTAAAATTCACCCGTATTAGCTCTACGTTTGGCGGGCGTCGTCATCCTGTGCATGGTAGCTGGCGCAACCATAACGGGGTCGATTACGCGGCTCCCACCGGAACACCTATCCATGCAACAGCAGATGGCGTAGTGAAATCCATCGGCAGTCAACGTGGTTACGGCAATACCATTGTCTTAGAACATCACAGCGGCTACAGCACGTTATATGCTCACCAAAGCCGTTTTGCTGATGGCCTAAAACAAGGTGATACGGTCAGTCAAGGTCAATTGATTGGCTATGTGGGCTCCACAGGCTGGTCCACCGGGCCGCACCTGCATTACGAGTTCCGCATCAACAATAAGCCCGTTGATCCTCTGTCTGTAGAGCTACCTGTAGCCCGAGTTCTAAGCAAGGAACAAAAAGCCTCCTTTGAAACTGCTGTGAGCCAATATCGCGCTCAGTTTGCTGTACTCAAAGGCTTAGGTGAACCTGTTATAGCAGCAATTAACGACTAATATGTTATTTATTGGTCTCATGTCCGGTACCAGTACCGATGGCGTGGATGCGGCACTATGTCGCATCCAATCACCGCAATCGGTTCAGGTATTGGGGCATCATTCAATAGCGATGCCCCGTGATTTACGCAATGAAATCCTAGCGCTAAACACCTCGTCTTATGACGAGTTACACCGGGCGGCCCTGGTTTCTAATCATTTGGCGCAACTCTATGGCCAAACCACCTTAGAGTTACTCCATAAAACCAACTACAAGGCGACCGAAATCACGGCGATTGGCGTTCATGGTCAAACGGTGCGTCATGCCCCGCATCAAGGTTTTACGATTCAACTCAATAATCCAGCGCTACTGGCTGAACTAACACACATTCATGTTATAGCGGATTTTAGAATACGTGATATTGCAGCAGGAGGCCAAGGTGCACCTCTGGTTCCCACCTTTCATCAGGCTGTTTTCAACACCAGCCACCCTCGGGTCATTTTGAACTTAGGGGGCATTGCCAATATCAGCTTATTACGACCTAATCAGCCCCCCCAGGGCTTTGACACTGGTCCAGCGAATGCATTGATGGACGAGTGGATCCATACCCACCAAGGGCTTGCTTATGATGCCGACGGGGCATGGGCAGCCAGTGGGCAAGTATCAGAAAAACTATTACAGCAATTGTTAAATGAATCGTGGCTGCAGTTGGCCCCCCCTAAATCCACAGGGCGCGATCTTTTTAATCAGCGCTGGTTGCTCTCCCACTTGGCCCAACTACCCGCTATATCACCTGCAGACGTACAAGCTACCTTAGCCGCCTTTACCGCACAATCAGTCGCTGATGCGATACGGCATCATGCCAAAGACACAGAGGAAATTATTGTGTGCGGCGGTGGAGCGTATAATCGCCATCTGTTAAAACTGATACAGGCTAAATGCAACAAACCCGTACACCTGAGTGACGGGTTTGGAATGGGGGCGCAGCAAGTTGAAGCAGCTGCTTTTGCCTGGTTTGCTTATGCGTATTGGCATAATATCCCTGCCGGACAACCCGCCATTACGGGTGCGCGGCACAGCACCATTTTAGGTGCTTGGCATAAGGCCTAAAGGCGTATTAAATAGTAAATGATGAGCCACAACCACATGTAGTGGTTGCATTTGGGTTGCGAATAACGAACTGCGCACCCTCTAGGTCATCTTTATAATCAATTTCAGCGCCAACCAAATACTGGAAGCTCATGGGGTCAACCAATAACTGCACGCCGCCTTTATCAATGGTGGTGTCATCATCATTGACCACATCATCAAAGGTAAAGCCGTACTGAAAGCCTGAACAGCCACCGCCTTGTACGAAAACACGCAGTTTCAAATCAGGATTACCCTCTTCGATTAATAACTCACGTACTTTTTCTACAGCGGAATCACTGAAAACCAAAGGGGATGGCGGAGCCTGAAGGTCAACCGTTTCGGTAAGGGTAGTCATAAGATACTCCTGCTACAAATAATAAAATCTATTTTAAGCCTAAATAATTTGATGCATGGCATTACGCCGGTTTCAAATCAATTTTGTGGGTGGCACGCAACTGCTTGCCTTGATAGATGTGTAAGGTAACTGCATCAACGTCTAAATCAGGCGGTAGATCTAATAAACCGGTCGTACGTAAAAACTGATCAAACTGAATCGCAGTCGTTGAAGCAGGATCGGAGCCTGCTGTCTTTAATACTATAGTAACCGAATCGCCATTTTGCTGCCCATGAGCCGTAAATTGTATGAGGCCATTAAAGCGATCTAAACCGGCTGGCCGTTGTAATAACAGCCGATACTGTAATACCTGAGCTTGTGGTTCTAAGTCTAACGCACGAATGTGCACCGCGCCCTTGTCTGACAAAGGTAACAGATGCTCATAGAACGCCAGCTGCTCGCGCAGCTGAGCGATCTCATCTTGCTTTTGATTCAGACTTTGCTCTAGGGCGAGCTGGGTGGCTTGCTCTAGAGAAAGTTGAGTTTGTGTTGTTTGATGCTGTAATTGCAACTGCTGTAATTGCACCTGTTGCTGCTGCAATTGATTCTGCAACAACAATTGCTTTGATGCCGAATTATTACTGATGTAATAAGCCATTGCTGCCCCAGCTAATAGACCAGCAATCACACCAAACACAGCGATGGCCCATGTAGAAGATGAGCTTGTGCCAGAAGGGGAAGATGTATGATTCATGTTAAATCAGACCACTAAATTTGAAGCTCACCCAGCTAAAGCAAGGTGATTCTTGTTGTCATCGGTTTAGGCGCCGTGATATTCAATCACGCCC
>NZ_CANRIC010000059.1:0-10790 GCF_947630565.1 uncultured Paenalcaligenes sp. | reverse complement strand
GAACAAGGTTGGCTTACGCCAACGCGCTATCCCTCCCCGACCTAAAGGACGGGGTATCTCGCGCAACATCTTGATGAGTGAAAAAAATGCACGTGACCAGCTAACGTTATTTGGTTTTTTTGGTGAAAATAAGGATGTTTCCTATTTACCTAAGCAATTAATCCATTCAAACACGATATCTATTTATGATGCTTTACCCAAATATAATTGGTCCGGGAGACAGCCCAAAGAGTCTAAAGTTACAAAGAAATGTGTACTAGATGATTTTGAGTATGAAATGACGATCAAACCTGCACACATAGAGAGAGTTGATCCTAAAACAAAAGAAAAGAAAATAGTACCAGTCTATCCTGGTGTGCGAGAAGAAGCCGTTGAAGATGTATTAAGATTTTTAGCTGCAAATGGGCAGGGTGAAATGTTTGGGCGGGAAATGGGTGTGCATTTCACCGTTAACGAGGTGGTAAAGGAGCTTGAGAATATAAATAGATCGTTTGCTCATTTAGACGTCGTTGAAGCCTTAATGGTATGCAATAATGCGAATTTACAGGTGAATGTAAATGGAAAGATTATCGTTAACTCCGCTATTTTCCCTAATGTGACGTTAGTAAACAGGGAGAACTATAAGATAGCTCCATCTACTAGATGTTTTGTACGTTTTCATCCAATGGTGACAGCATCTGTTATTAATTTGGAATACCGCATGTTCAATTATAGACAAGCCATGAACATGAAAAATCCTTTAGCTCGACATATTTTTAAACGCATGAGTCATTATTGGCGACAGGCTAGTCAATCGCACACGTATAACTTTAATTTGATGCGCTACTTGTCACAAACGCCAAGAAATATATCACCTCGTATGCATCGTAACGTGGATGCTATGAATAAGGCGTTAGATGAATTAGTAAAAAATGAAATTCTAGAGAGCTATGAGGCAGAGGAAGTCCTAAAAGGAAAGAGAATACAAGATATAAAGTATGTATGTAGACCACATGCCAGCTTCATTACGGATGTTAAAAAAGCAAATTACGTGGCTAATCGGCGTAGTCTTTATGATGCGTTACCAGAATTACCTGGCCATTTGCGATAAACAATGAAATCGCAGACGCTCACCTTCACATTGGTCAGCGTTTTCTTCGCGAATTGTCTGAGTATCAGAGGTAGTTCAAATCCACCCAATTAAACGCCACCACAAATAATCTAGCGGCATGAGAAATACCACGGTGATAACAGCCAAAGGAATAGTAATACGTAATAATTGTCTTAAGGGCTCACGTGATAGCTGCATGGCCACAATTAAGGGGCCGACTTGGTAAGGAAAAACAATGGTGGAAAAACCCACTACTTGAGTCATTAGCACTATAGGTAAAGAAAAGCCCGTAATTTGTGCAAAATCTCCCGCCATTGGTGTAAGCACTGTAGGTACACCGGGTATAGTAGCGACTAAGCCTGTTAAGGCCGCGCCCACACTGAGCGCCATATAGCTGAGAAATGAAGAGTCTTCGCTGGATGGTAATAACTGAGCAAATTCATTTCCCATCGCTGCACCAATGCCTGAGCTGTTAACTAGCGCCCCTAAGCCCAGTGCTGATGCCACAAACACAATAGTGGCAAAATCGATTGACTGATTAAACTCTTTAGGATGCACTACGCCCCATTTGGGCAGTAGTAAAAAAACCGCTGTGAATAATCCCACCCATGCAGGATTGATTCCATGCAAGCTGTCAGTCATCCAAAACAGTAAGGTAATACCGAGCAAGACGCTGGTTTTCTTCTGTAGAACGCGCTCAGTAGGTGTGATCTCCACTTGTTGCAACTCGTCTGAAGTAGGAGTAACAATTTCATCAGGAAAAATACGTAATACTATCCATACCAAAATCGCTGATTTCACTATGCCCAAAATAGGGAAGTGCAACCATAAATACTCGGTATAACCTAAATCAATACCGTATAAATTTTCACTAGCTCCCGCTAAAATCATATTAGGAATATTAGCGGGTAATATAGCAAAGCTCGGCATATTACATGCAATCGCCAATGAGGTAGCAATGCCTAGCCGCCCATTACTGCCATGAATAAAGCCCACTCTGTCAGCCAAAGCCATACCAATGGGGACTAACACCACCGCGCGTCCCACTGAGGAAGGCATCACAAAGCCCAGTAACACGGCACTCAGCACTAAACCACCAATTAAAAAGGCATAACTTTTAGTTACATGAGGCGCAATGAAAGCTGCTAAGCGCCGCCCTAGTCCCGAATTGGAAATAGCAGCTCCAATCACAAAGCCCGAAACAATTAACCAAACGGCAGTTGAACTGAAACCTGAAAACAGCACATTAGGTTCAATTAATTTTAAAACTACGGCTAAGCCAAAAAATAGTAAACCGGTTAAAAAGGGGGGAAATACCCCTGTACTCCAAAGCACCAAAGTCAATAATATGACAGCAGCACTTTGAGAAAACGTAGCGGATTGCCCTTCAAGAGGAATGAAGGTCAACCATGCTGCAACCAGTACGGTTAGCAGTAAAATGCTTGACCTTAAATTAATCTTATTTTTCATAAAGAAGTTCATTTATTTATCAATCAATTATTAATATATATTTATATATAATATTATTACATATATTAAACTCGTTGGCTTCATCGACTGAAACCTCTTAAATGTTGAGTTAATTATTTGGTTAATTGTCCGGTGTTGTAATCGTGAATAGCCTGCTTAATCTCAGCCTGAGTATTCATCACAAAAGGACCGTATTGCGCAATGGGCTCGTTGATTGGTTTACCTGCAATCATTAATACACGAGCACCTGTTGG
Organism: uncultured Paenalcaligenes sp.; assembly: GCF_947630565.1. Classification (NCBI taxonomy): domain Bacteria; kingdom Pseudomonadati; phylum Pseudomonadota; class Betaproteobacteria; order Burkholderiales; family Alcaligenaceae; genus Paenalcaligenes; species uncultured Paenalcaligenes sp. Next base: position 7,976 of record NZ_CANRIC010000059.1, on the reverse strand, counting down.
GCTGCTAAGTACTAAAGTGGTTTCTTCTTGGCTAAGCTCCGCCGCAAAGCCTGCTTGCAATACTTGGCCGTCAAGCTCGACACTGCCTTCAAATACATAAAGCAGCGCTGGGTGGCTGGTGGGCAGTTGTAATTGCAGCAGTGCTTTGCCCTCCAAGGCGAGGTCGGCAATAATGGGGGCAGTGGTTTTATTAGCTAAGGGCTGTAATTGCCCATCCATCACTTGACCTGCTATGAGTTTAATCTGGGCTAGCTCATTGAGCTTTTGCCAAGGCATAGCACTAGCGGGTATATCTTTATAATAGGCGTCTTGCATTTTCTCTGCGGCCGGTAAATTAAGCCATATTTGAAATCCGCGTAACAAGCCATTTTCTTGTTGAGGCATTTCCTCATGAATAATGCCTTTACCTGCCAGCATCCATTGCACACCGCCCGCTTTGAGATCGCCTTGATTACCTAGGTGATCTTTGTGTTGCATATGGCCATCCACAATATAGGTTACGGTTTCAAAGCCGCGGTGTGGGTGAGCTGGAAAACCTGCTAGGTAATCGTTGGGCTCATCGCTGGAAAAATGGTCTAACATTAAATAGGGATCTAAGCGCATGTCGGAGTTAGCGCCTAAAACGCGACGTAATTTCACGCCAGCCCCGTCTGAGGTGTCTATGCCTTGCCAGGCTTGTAGTATGTGTTTGGTAGACATTGATGATTCTCCTGTTTATCGTTGTCATTCACTATAAACTATCATAGAGGTACGGCCTGTGTTCATTAGACTCTTTTTAAGGCCAGATATTGTGATTGATAATGGGAAGATTGTTGCTGATGCCAAATGGAAGCTACTTGATTCAAATAAATCAAACACTGGTATTCCACAAGCCTATATGTATCAAATGTATGTTTATAAAAGACAATTTCATCGACACGTTGTTTTAACTGATGAAATAGCGTTTTTGCTTCATTCAAAGCTGCCTATATAAATAGTGTATCTTTTGCATGCACCTATTTAATTAATAACTTTGGTATTGCCCGACAACAAGCCTCCAAAGACATTAATAACTACTCGGTCAACATAGCACCAGGCAATTCGGTTTATGACACGAAGCTACGCGGCTATAAGCCTTCAAAGACGTTCCCCCCACAGCTCACCTCTGGCATAGCAGAAGAATACCTACAAGCCCTAGCGGGTAACAAAGAGTATGGTCATACCTTTCAAAGCGTGGATTTAGGCTTTAATAATATAGAGCTCTTACGCCCACCCATGCGTCAGATTAGCCCTAAAATTTTGCGAGTCATCACACAAGCCGCGAAAAACAATCAAAAAATAGACTTGGGCTATGTATCCCTTTTTTCACCGGATAAAGAGAGCCGCATCATTGCTCCGCATAGTTTAGTCTGCACCCCGCTACGTTGGCATGTACGCGCCTACTGTGAAAAGAATAGGGATTTTCGTGATTTTGTTTTAAGTCGTTTTCGAGCGATTAATGGCGTTGAAGGTAAAGCCAGTGTTAGCAAGGAGCAAGACTACAATATGATAGATGGCGTCACAGTTATAAAAACACGGGCTGCCTTACTGTCTTATGTATTGCAGGCATTAAACATTGATATTAGCCATCAACAACGTAGGCCTGAAGCGCAGCAGATAGTGATCCAGAATGCAGAAGACGTACCGGGAATATGTGTTTTAGTCTGTGCTTTCAGATATAGTTGACCTCATTTTTAACGACATGTAATATTTTCAAAGGAATCTTTTTTGCAGCGAGTTATTTTTCCGTTACTATCTCTATAGGTTTTATTCCCGAAAGAATCAGTAGAACCCCGGATAGTATTACCAGATGAGTCTCGCCACGTTTCATTACCAAAAGAATCGCGACTTCCTCGTATGGTGTTTCCCTGATTATCACGATAAGTGCTGTTGCCAAAGGAGTCGGTGCGCCCTCGGGTTGTTTTGCCTGAGCTATCCCGCCAGGTTTCATTGCCAAAGGAGTCTTTGCTGCCACGAGTGATTTTTCCTGAACTATCTCTACAAGTGGTATTGCCAAACGAATCCTCGGTGCAGCGGGTTTGTGCAGATACATGAGATGTGGTGGCGACGAGCAAAGCCAAACCGATGCTTACCAGTAAATATTTTGGTTTCATATGAGTAGATAAGATAGGCATGTTTTTGCGTAAAATTGATTATAGATGAGGGTTTTCGTGATGAAAGAATTAACACTAAAGCACGGACCAAAGTTAGAGCTTAAGCACAGTCATTTCGATGAGATAACAGAGGAAGCCAAAGAGGTTACTTCTGATATAACTAGCCGTGCAGGCCAGTTTTTGTTCAAAAAAGTCACCTTAGCTGCTGATGTATTACTATCAGATCTACTAAAGCTATTGCAACTAAATCCTGTTTTACTTGAGATTTATCATGGCCACTGGGCAGAAGATTTTCTAACAGAAGCCATTAGTCTTAATTTTACCGGCACCGAAGTTGTTGCTGATGACGAAGCTATTGAGTATTTAGAAATATATCAGCAATGGTCACATGATTGTGACACGAATGAAATGGCCTATATGGTCAATGAGTTTCATGGTATGGGCTTTTTGCGCAAAGCAGAGAGTAAAAATTTAGGTTCGGTAGGCACACGTACTCCTTGGAGTTTAACTTTTCTTCCACTTAAGGAGTTGTTAAACTTACCTGTACACATTAACCCTCAAGTTCAAGTTGTAGAAGATAATATTTACTCCACAAAATATGGGCAGATTAAGTATTCATTTCAGAATCCTAATCTACAGTTAGGAGAAATACTAGAAGCGGTGCTTTTTGAGTTAAGTTTCCACGGTAACCCAGCTATGAAAAAAGCGGAGGGTGACAGTTTGCTAGCCCTTAGTGAGAGGGTCAAAAGTGGGGTTGTAGAGACTACACCTTTTGACTTTAGTGGCCTTTATGCTGGAACTCGACAAGTATTCGAAATTTATGATGATGATTTCAGTGAGGAAATGCTTTGGCAATTACTCAAAAAACTCCCCGATAATGAAAATGCGCAAATAGCACTTAGCGAAAAAGAGGGTGAGCAGTTTCAATTAAAAGGTCAATACAAAGCACTTTCCGGTTTACAGCTCAGAGCGACGCTAGGTGAGTTAACTAAAGATAATGATTTCTTTTAGCCTCATTTTTATACGTTACAGCCGCTGTGCCTCTTGTCTTTCTAGCAGCTCAACCGTACGTCTGCTGTTGTGATAAATGCCAGAAAGCACAAACCAAAATCCGCCAATAACAGCACCAACAATAATACCCGTAATGGTGCCTATGATGGGTGCTGCTACTGTACCAACTATAGCTAATCCAATAACTAAAAGAATCATAAGCCAGTCGTTAATCTTGATGAGAAAATTTCCCATTTAAAAGCCTTTTTAGTTTGATTTTGGGGAAGAGTATGAAGAAGTTACATAGAAGTAAAAGTTTAGCATGCTAAAGTATTCTTAACTGCCGCTACAATATCCTCCCATACGCCAGGAGTACGCAGCACGGGCATTTCTTTGGCGAGTACATTACTGAGTTTTCCTTGGTTTTGTTCAATGGATCGCAGTAACCGATCGGCTTGATGGTCGGGCATTTCAACAACTTCTTTTAATGCCACACGGGCTAGCGCGTGATTGCGTAGATGGCGTGACTCTTCGCGCATTTTCTCGGTTAAGGTGCGACGAAGAATATGTGCTAAAAAGATAACGTGTGCTCCAAAGTCGGGGTAACGCCATAAGGGTCTTGCTTGCGTGACTCCTTGAAAATCAAAGTTGGAAACAATGCCATCCGCATAGGTGGTTTGAGTTGCTTTAAACGTGACATAGTCACGAACAGCTTGCATTAGAGGTTTGGAAACCTGATCCAGTACTTGATCGTAGGCGCGTCGCTCACTGGGATCATCGCTGATAACGGCCGATACAGGTAAAATGACGGGGTCAGGGATCACGTCATCACGGCGTAAAAGATCATTGATCAAGAATCGATGTACCCGTCCATTGCCATCGGCCAGTGGATGCACATAAACAAAGCCAAAAGCCGCCACAGCACTACGCATCACGGCGGACTGGCCTTGCGTCCTTTCTAGAAAAACCTGTAGTCCTTGCAGCATATTAGCGACATCTTCAGCTGGCGGTGCGACATAGTGCACCACTTCTTGATATCGCACAGTCTCCCCTACAAACACAGGGGATTGGCGTAATCCGAAATGAGAAAGCGTCGTGCGCTCACCTAAAATATCCTGCTGTATTTCAGCTAGGGCCGTTTCATTTAAAGGTAGATCAGCTTGCCCTGTGCGGCGCGCTATTACATTCGCAAAACGCTGTATACGGCTCATTTGATCCGTTTCACCTTCAATCGTAAAGCTAGCTTTGCTTTCACGTAATGTTAGCCAGACAGCCGCACGCATCAGTAAGTCTTCGCCAAATTCCGCGGTTAGTTCTGCAAACAGTGTAGGAATATCCAACTCTGCTGCTTGAGTGAGAGCTTCTGTTTTCGTGATAAGAGGGCAGAAGTATTGATTTCCTGGTAGGTTGTCGTTGATGCGCCAGCGTTTGATCTTGGTGGTTTTGTTATTAGATGCTGCTACCAATTTTGAATCATCAATGGCATCTACGTAATTACCACCAAGCCGATCTGGTACATTTAGGCTTTGTTTCGTAAACCATTCATATAAAAAAGCGGCCCTACGTGCGTATTGCCCTGTAGGCTCAAGTTCTATCCATGTTTGAATGAACTCTGGCCCACTAAGAGCAAAGAGACGAGATAAAAACTCGAAATGCGGCACTTCATACCGTAAATGAAACTGTAAATGAGCCGCTGGTTCAGCGGCTGGCCGCATAGACTCAGGGTAGGTTTCTGTATAAAATCCACCATCAATTTGTGTGGCCCTACGCCCGCCTATTTGGCTAAGTACAGGTGGTCTTCCAAACGGTGTCACACCATAATACTGCGTTAGCCAGGCGGCGCCTATAGGGTCTTTTGGCCAATTAAACATATCGATTCTCTACCAATAAGGATTAAGCTTGCATAAAAACGATTATATCTTAATGGTTATGCGTGGAATCGATTATAAATGATCGATTTTCTAGATGACTAAATCCATTTGTACGCATTAATTATCAAGCCTACTTTTCAGCCAGCCGTAATGCTCCCACAGTAATAGACTTGCTGCACTTCTATGTGGAGACCAATGATTTGTTAATGATTTTAGTTGCTTAGGGGTAGGGCGAGCAGCTAATTCTAGCAGGTCCATGGTGGCCACTTTAACCGCTAGATCATCAATTGCCAGCATATCGGCGCGACCCAATGAAAACAGCATATACATTTCAGCCGTCCAGTTACCTATGCCTGTAACGGCGGTTAGAGTTTTAATGACCTCCTCATCAGGCAGCTTTTTAAGGGCATTAAAGTCAATGTCATGTTCTATTAAAGAGCGAACATAACGAATCTTTTGTTTGGATAAACCATGAGCTCTAAGGGTTTCGTCAGAGGATTGAGTGATAGGGGTTGCAGAGGTTAACTCAGATTTCTCCAATCTTTCCCAAATACTATTTGCTGATGCCGTCGATAACTGTTGACCGACTATGGCTCGCATCAACTGGGAAAATCCGCCTCTTTGACGTCGTAAGGTAGGGACACCAACGCGTGTATAGATAGGTAAAAAACGAGGCTCTATGAGGAGGAGTTTCTCAATATGAGTAGTTAACTCTTCGGGGTTATTAATGGTGGTGATCATTTAGAAGGGTTTTAGTAACGTATTTAACGCCTCAAGGTTACTACAAACAAATCCTGCCGCATTCTTGTGACCACCCCCACCAAAGTGCGCGGCGATTTGGCTTACATCCATGTCGCCATGGGAGCGTAGACTACAAGAGATCAAGTCGTTTTCGTCTTCCTGCTCTTTTATGAGTAGTACAAATCCCCCGTGCTTGATGGCAATGGCTGCGCCTAGCTCGGAGTGATATTTTCGTTCTGCTTTAATAAAATGGCCTTTAATACCCAGTAACTCAATCGGTATGGCTGCTGAAACCTGTTCCATCACTTCGGCCATAAACTGACTATGTAACGCTTTCCCTTCGGAAACAATAGACTGGATTAGCTCTACATCCTCTTCAATAATTAATTGGGTAAGCAAAGCTCGCACATCATTTGGTTTTTTATCATTGAGTATACCTGCGTAGAACCACTTGGTTTCTTTGAACTTAAATGACCAAATATCGCCATCTGAAATATAGTCAATAATACGTGGTGCTGGCGTATCACCATGGATATACCTCCACGTTAATAGAGCCCCAGATTGTGTGTTTTTCTCGTCAAATAGAAACGCAATGGCTAGTTTTTCTCCCTTGGCTAGTCGTTCTTGAAAGTGTGCTACCGTACTAGCGGCTGAGATATGGTGATCGATGACGACCACCGAGTTGCCATTGCTTAGCAGAGTTTCTAACCAGGAAATAGGCAGACAAATATCCGCCAGGTAGACCTTAGCTCCTGAGTAGGCATTTAACTTCGCTAGCAAGGTGCTTACGCCTTCTGGGTTTTTGGGGCTGTAGTCATTATGATCTAAGGGTAAGTAATCAGCGGAGTCACCATACTTAGCTCTCAGGATCGCCTCACTGGCTATGCCGTCTAAGCAGTTATCGTGGGTGATGATTAGGGTGTTTTTAGGTTTCATTTACGTATAAGCGCCGTAGATAATACGCTTAAATAGATTGCTAGTGAACGCTCCACGGCGTCAGCGACTAACTCAGTAATCGCGTCGTACTTTCCATCCAAACATGCCATATCAAGCGCATCGTAATAGGTTAAACGGTCCTCTTTTTGAATAACCGCAGGCGGATACCCAGCCTTCATTAACTCAAAATTAAGCAGTAGACGCCCTGTACGGCCACTACCGTCAACGAAAGGGTGGATCTTAACGAATCGTGTGTGTAGCTCTGCTGCGCGCTCTATAGCATGTAATTCTCTGGCGGTATCGCTTTCGTACCAGGCCATCAACCTTTGCATTTCGTCATTTAAATGCAGGTGATCGGGTGGAGTCGTGCTTGCCCCGGCTATCACCACGTTTTCTCGTCGGTAGCGACCCGCTTCTTGTTGATCGATACCATTTAAAACCAAGTGATGCAGGTTTTTGATCTGCCACTCACTTAATGTCTCGTGCTTGCTCACAATCTCTTCAACATAAAAGATTGCATCACGATGATTAGTCGCTTCAAAATGCTCTCTAATTGATTTGCCGCCAACAGTAATCCCCTCCAGCACCACCTTCGTTTCTCGTAGCGTCAGTGTATTACCCTCGATGGCATTCGAATGATAGGTCCAATCAAGTGCTATTTTTTCACGTAGTGACGCAACGGTATTTTTCGGTAACGGGCGTGCAGCATCCAGCTTAGCTTTATGCTCATCAATTAACGCTAATTTACGACAAAGATCAGATGTCATTGTTTTTTCCAAAAAGGTTAAGCATTCTTTCTTTGATCAGATCAGTCGCCTGCCATAAATGACGGAAACTCCTTTTGCTCTGCCTGCCATAAATCATATTGCCCTTGCATGCGAACCCACATTTCAGCACTCGTTCCTAATGCCTCTTTGAGATGCAGTGCCATATCAGCAGAAATACCAGCGGAGCCATTTAGAATTCGGGAAAGCGCGGCTCGTGTCACTTTTAATCGTGATGCCGCTTCAGTAACCGTTAAGTCTCCCAGGTACTCGCGCAGTATAAGACCCGGATGGGCAGGATTATTCATACGCATAACTCTCTCCTAATGATAGTCTTGGTAGTCCACCAAAATGGCGTTCTCACCTTCAAAGTAAAAAAGTGAGCTGTATTTGAAGTTTGACTACGTGCTTAGCCTAAATACCCGACTTGGAGCCTGTTTCGAAAAAAGCTTGGAGTTCTTTATTAGATTACGTCGAAAACCTCTTCTTTCAGGTGGAGGATGTAAGACGTTGCCGCAAAACGCGGCAAGATATATTCAATC
>NZ_CANRIC010000058.1:0-10836 GCF_947630565.1 uncultured Paenalcaligenes sp. | reverse complement strand
GGCGTGATTGAATATCACGGCGCCTAAACCGATGACAACAAGAATCACCTTGCTTTAGCTGGGTGAGCTTCAATTAAAATCATAAATACAAAAAAAGCCCCTCGAATAACTCGAGAGGCTTTTATCATTAACTATTAACTGCTATCAATAATTAATCTTCAGAAGGAGCTTGAGGGCCACCTTGGGCTTCGATACCGCCAATCGCTTTCATGGATAAACGTAAGCGACCTTTATCATCGGCTTCGATAACTTTAACGCGTACCACCTGACCCACTGACACAACATCATTAATATTATTAATGCGGTAGTTTGCGATTTCAGAGATATGCAGCAAGCCATCTTTACCAGGTAATACCTGAACAATGGCACCAAAATCCAATACACGAACAATTGGACCTTCGTATTCTTGACCTACCTCAACCTCTGCGGTGAGCTCTTTAATACGACGCTCAGCCTCTTGGGCTTTGTCTAGATCTGCGCTAGAAATAGTAATCGTGCCATCATCACCAATATCAATTTGCGTACCGGTTTCTTCGGTTAGGCTACGAATCGTGGCACCACCCTTACCAATTACATCACGAATCTTATCGGGATTGATTTTAACGGTTAGCATACGAGGCGCAAAAGCGGATAGCTCTGTACGAGAGCCATCTAATGCCGCCTGCATACGACCTAAAATATGCATACGGCCTTCTTTGGCCTGAGCCAATGCAACCTGCATGATCTCGGTGGTAATACCTTGGATTTTGATATCCATCTGTAGGGCAGTCACGCCATCTTTAGTGCCAGCGACTTTAAAGTCCATGTCACCAAGATGATCCTCATCACCAAGAATGTCTGTTAAGACAGCGAATTTACCGCCATCTTTGATTAGACCCATAGCAACACCAGCAACGTGATCTGTCATTGGCACACCTGCATCCATCATAGCCAAAGAACCACCACATACGGAGGCCATAGAGGAAGAACCATTCGACTCAGTAATCTCAGACACTACGCGCAATGAGTACTGGAAGTCTTCTGGGGCAGGTAGCAAAGGAGTCAAGGCACGTTTAGCCAAGTTACCATGACCAATTTCTCGACGCTTAGGAGCACCAAAACGACCTGTTTCGCCCGTAGCAAAAGGAGGGAAGTTGTAATGCAGCATAAAGCGATCACGGGATTCGCCCATCACGGAATCAATGATTTGCTCGTCTTGTTTAGTACCTAATGTGGTCACGACTAAAGCTTGTGTTTCACCACGAGTGAACAATGCACTACCGTGCGCACGAGGCAACACACCTAAGCGAATTTCAATAGGACGTACGGTGCGTGTATCACGGCCATCGATACGCGGCTCACCATTTAGAATCTGACCACGAACGATTTCACTCTCGAAACCGAACATAATGTTATCGACCTCAACACCGTCAACTTTATCAGTACCATTGGCTTGGGCTTGGTCCGCTAAGGTTTGATGTACTTTGCTATATACGGCTTTCAATGCGTCAGTACGAGCTTGTTTTTGACGAATTTGGTAGGCCGATTTTAGGTCTTCAAAAGCAGCGGACTTAACGGCTTCGATCAATGCATCATTAGCCGCAGGAGGCTGCCAATCCCACTCAGGTTTTCCGGCCTCTTCGACTAGCTCATTAATGGCATTAATTGCTTTTTGCATTTGCTCATGACCATAAGCAATCGCACCAAGCATCACGTCTTCAGACAATTGTTCGGCCTGAGACTCAACCATTAAAACAGCAGCCTCTGTACCAGCAACAACTAAATCCAATGAGGACTCTTCCATCTGTAAAGAGGAGGGGCACAATACATATTCATTATTCAAATAGCCTACGCGAGCTGCGCCTACAGGGCCATTGAAAGGAATACCAGAAATAGCCAACGCAGCCGATGCACCGATCAAAGCTGGGATATCAGGATTAATCTCTGGGTTTACAGATAGCACATGAATGATGATCTGTACGTCGTTATAGAATCCTTCGGGGAACAATGGACGTAAAGGACGATCAATTAAACGCGCAGTTAATGTTTCACGATCAGAAGGCTTGCCTTCGCGTTTGAAAAAACCACCAGGAATACGACCGGCAGAATAAGTTTTCTCAACGTAATCAACAGTTAAAGGAAAGAAGTCTTGGCCTGCTTTTGCAGTCTTAGCACCAACCACTGTGGCTAGAATAACCGTGTCTTCAATGGAAACTAATACAGCACCGGAAGCTTGGCGAGCAATCTCACCTGTTTCAATTACAACTTGGTGCTGTCCATACTGAAATGACTTTGTCACTTTGTTGAACATTAGGATATATCCTTACAATAAAAAAGCCGCGCACATGCGAAGCAAAGTTCGCACCATGCACGGCTGTATCGCGGGGCAAGCCCGTGAATCACTTACGCAGACCGAGTTTTTCGATTAGGTCGCGGTAAGAATCAGGTTTACGGTCTTTTAAGTAGTCGAGCAATTTACGACGACGGCTAACCATACGTAACAAACCACGGCGTGAGTGATGATCTTTTTTGTGGCTCTTGAAGTGGTCAGTTAGCACGTTAATGCGTGCAGTTAGTAGTGCTACTTGGACTTCAGGAGAACCTGTATCGCCTTGAGCGCGCTGAAATTTTTCAACGACTTCGGCTTTGTTGATATTTGTACCAGACATTTTATAACCTCAGTAAACATGCGACAGGGCTGAGTATGCCCTGACGTGCAATAAATAAACGGCCCATTTAAGCTTTATGGGCCGTCAATTAGTAATTATAACCGATTTTACATAAAAAACCGATAGCTTTATTATTTTCGTACAACAGTATGGGCTATTAACCTCATCAGGCTTCTATACTTAGGCAATGATCATAAAAAGGATTTTTTATGCAACGACTCATTGGTCTAAGCCCTGTCTTTGTTCTGCTTTTAAGCGCTTGCAGTAGCATTTCTGATCTGCCTGCAGGAACGCCCCTATCAGAAATAGAGCAGCAATTTGGCTCTCCTAGGGTTGCCTGCCCTGCTGATAATCCAAATCGGTTTATTTGGTCTACTCAACCCATGGGTCAATTCGCATGGGCAGTAGATACTACCCCCACTCAAGACCTCAAATCAGTCACACAGGTTCTGACTGATGCGGAGTTTGATTTGCTACGGCAAGGTTCTTGGACTAAAGAGCAAGTATGGTGTCATTTTGGCCCACCCGCAGAGCAAAGCGTCGCACCCTACAAGGGGGTAACCATGCAAATTTGGTCTTATCGCTATAAGCAAAATAAAGCATGGGATGCCCTCATGCATATTTATTTTGATGAGAGCAATAGGGTCAAACATCATCACCCTGCACCTGATCCACTCTTAATTGATGAGTGGAATATTTTTTCTGGCTGATAACGTCCATAAAAACGCCAAAGCCCCGAAAGATAGCCAAAAACGCCGTCTTGGGGCTTTGAATAAAAGAAGCAGAAAAATAGCTACATGCTGTTTTTACGTTGTAAGTTTAATTTTTTTGCTTTTCTCCAGCGAAAAAACATCACGACCCAACCTGATAAGCCATATAAGACAAATAAGCTAAATAAAACCAATGGTGGGTTGCTAGACACAAACACAAACAAAAACACAAATAGCAGCATCACCCAGAAAGGAACACTACGTCCTAAAGCAAAAGACTTACCACTATAAAATGGGGCATTAGACACCATAGCTACCCCTGCATATATCGTCAAAGTAAATGCGGCCCAAGACAGAGGCGTAGCACCAATATTCAATTTATTATCGACAGCTAACCAAACGAATCCAGCAATTAGTGCTGCAGCAGCTGGGCTAGGTAGACCTTGAAAAAAACCTTTATCTACCACAGCTATGTTCGTATTAAAGCGCGCCAAACGAAGCGCCGCTCCGACCACAAACACAAAAGCAGCCAGCCAACCCCAGCGCCCAAGATCCTGAAGCGCCCATACGTACATAACAAAAGCGGGCGCGACCCCAAAAGAAATAATGTCAGCCATGGAGTCGTACTGCTCGCCAAAAGCAGATTGCGTGTTCGTCAAACGAGCCACCCGACCATCCATGCCATCAAAAACCATAGCTAGAAAAATAGCAATAGCCGCTGTTTCAAAACGACCATTCATGGCCTGCACTACCGCATAAAATCCAGCAAATAAGTTCGCTGTAGTAAAGGCATTAGGCAGTAAATAAATACTGCGATTACGTTTTTCGTCAGTAGGTAACGAAGGCATACAAATCCGTTTATAAAATCAGTACAAAAGAAAGCAACACACTTTTTTGCTTATTGCTGCAACTATAGCAGCATAACCCAGAAAAAAACCTCTGCCACAAAAAAGTGACAGAGGTTTAGATTTCACAAACTGATTAGTTGGTACTAATTAGTTTTTGCTTTGGTCTACTAGCTTATTAGCAGCAATCCAAGGCATCATCGCACGTAACTGTGAACCCACTTGCTCGATTTGGGATTCTGCATTGATACGACGACGAGCAGTCATGGATGGAGCGCCAGCAGCGTGTTCCAAGATGAAGTTTTTCGCGTATTCGCCGTTTTGAATATCAGCCAAACACTCACGCATGGCTTGGCGAGTTGCATCAGTAACGATCTTAGGACCTGTTACGTACTCACCGTACTCAGCGTTGTTGGAAATGGAGTAGTTCATGTTGGCAATACCACCTTCGTAGATTAAATCCACGATGAGTTTTAGTTCATGCAAACATTCAAAGTAAGCCATCTCTGGTGCGTAACCTGCCTCGACTAGCGTGTCGAAACCGGCTTTGATCAACTCAACGGCACCACCACATAAAACAGCCTGCTCACCGAACAAATCGGTTTCTGTTTCTTCGCGGAAGTTGGTTTCAATAATACCAGCACGACCACCACCGTTAGCACTTGCGTAGGACAAAGCGATATCACGAGCAGCACCCGATACGTCTTGGTACACAGCGACTAGGTGAGGTACACCGCCACCTTGTTGGTACGTACCACGAACAGTATGACCAGGAGCCTTAGGAGCAATCATGATCACGTCGATGTCTTTACGTGGTACAACCTGACCGTAATGTACGTTAAAACCATGAGCAAAAGCCAAGGCTGCACCTGCTTTAATGTTAGGCTCAACCTGGTTACGGTACACTTCAGCGATGTTCTCGTCAGGTAACAAGATCATAACAACATCAGCGTCTTTTACTGCGTCAGCCACTTCTTTTACGGTTAGGCCAGCGGCTTCGGCTTTAGACCAAGATGCACCATTTTTACGCAAACCGATTGTTACGTTTACACCGGATTCATTTAGGTTGTTAGCGTGAGCGTAACCTTGAGAACCATAACCGATAATGGCAACGTTTTTGCCTTTGATTAAAGACTGGTCACAGTCTTTGTCGTAAAAAACTTTCATGGATAACTCCAAATAATAATTTGTCTAATGTAGATTACAGTCGCTGTTATAGCTTAAGGATTCGCTCGCCACGGCTAATACCCGATACACCCGTACGTACGGTTTCAAGGATAGCACTACGATCGATAGCCTGAATAAAAGCGGTAATTTTTTCTTGTACGCCGGTCAATTCGATAGTGTAGGTTTTATCCGTAACGTCAATAATACGACCGCGAAAAATATCTGCCATACGTTTGAGCTCATCGCGCTCTTTGCCTACAGCTCGAACTTTAATGAGCATTAATTCGCGCTCAACATGAGGGCCTTCGGACAAGTCCACCACTTTAACCACATCCACTAAACGATTCAAATGTTTAGTAATTTGCTCAATGGTTTCATCGGACCCTACTGTCACAATCGTCATGCGAGATAAAGTATCGTCCTCGGTGGGGGCTACCGTCAATGTTTCAATGTTATAACCACGCGCGGAGAATAAACCTACCACACGAGATAATGCACCCGGCTCGTTTTCAAGAAGAATAGAGATAACGTGTTTCATTACTCGTCCCCCTCTAGGTCAGCAGCACTTAAAATCATTTCAGTTAATCCTTTACCTGCTTTCACCATAGGCCATACGTTTTCTGTTTGATCTGTGATGAAATTCATAAACACTAAACGATCTTTGTGTTTAGTGAAGGCTTCTCGGATGGCGGGAACCACATCAGAGGGACTTTCAATATGCAAGCCTACGTGGCCATAGCTTTCGACTAACTTAGTAAAGTCAGGCAATGCATCAACATAGGACTCGGAATATCGTGAGCCGTAATCAATTTCTTGCCACTGGCGTACCATACCTAAAGCACGGTTATTTAAACACAAAATCTTAGGTGTCAAATGATACTGGCGACAAGTAGAAAGCTCTTGGATATTCATCTGAATAGAGGCTTCGCCAGTAATCACTGCAACATCTGAGCCTGGGTTAGCCATTTGCACACCCATCGCATAGGGTAGACCAACACCCATTGTCCCCAACCCACCGGAGTTAATCCAGCGTCGTGGGTGGTTAAATCGATAGTATTGTGCAGCCCACATCTGATGCTGACCTACGTCAGAAGTCACAAAGGCATTCCCGCCTGTGACTTCCCATAAGGCCTCGACCACAGACTGCGGTTTAATAATGCTGTCTGATTTTTCGTAAGCTAAGCTTTTAACGCCACGCCACTCATTAATTTGCTGCCACCATTTTGCCAAAGCTGTTTTCTTCGCATTAGAGGCGGCTTTGCCTTGTGCGTACAAATCGTTAAGCTCAAGCAGAACCTCTTTAACACAGCCAACAATAGGCACATCCACTTTAACCCGTTTAGAGATAGAGGATGGATCAATATCAATATGAATGATCTTGCGTGGAACCTGAGCAAAATGACGAGGATTGGCAATCACACGGTCATCAAAACGCGCGCCAACGGCAATCAACACATCACAATGTTGCATTGACATATTGGCCTCGTAAGTACCATGCATACCCGGCATGCCTACATACTGGTCATCAGCACCTGGAAATGCACCCAAGGCCATGAGTGTTGTTGTACATGGAGCACCAGTTAGCTTAACCAGTTGATTGACTTGATCTGAGGCATCAGAAAGAATGGCTCCGCCACCTACGTAAATCATAGGACGCTCGGCTTGGGCCAATAACTGAACTGCCTTTTTAATTTGCCCTTGATGACCTTTAGTTACTGGCATGTATGAACGCATTTTAGGCTCACCACGTTTAGCGGTATAGCGCGTTACATCAGCCGTAATGTCTTTAGGGATATCTACTAAAACGGGGCCCGGACGACCTGTTTTAGCGATGTAGAAAGCTTTACGAATCGTATCAGCGATTTCACGTACGTCTCGTACTAAAAAGTTATGTTTTACACACGGACGAGTAATACCAATAGCATCACATTCTTGGAATGCGTCTTCGCCTATAGCTTGGGAGCTGACCTGACCGCTGATAATAACCATCGGTATAGAGTCAGTATATGCCGTCGCAATGCCAGTAACAGCATTGGTTAGACCTGGTCCGCTCGTGACGAGGGCTACGCCTACTTTATCCGACGAGCGTGAGTACGCATCGGCTGCATGCACAGCAGCTTGTTCGTGACGGACTAAAATATGACGAAATTTGTCTTGCTTAAAAATAGCATCGTAGATGTAGAGTACTGCACCACCGGGATAGCCAAAAACGTGTTCAACACCTTCTTCGGCTAGGGTGCGCACTACGATATCAGCGCCATTGAGTTCCATGATAATAAATTTCCTTTCAGGTTTTTGCTCGAACACCCCACCTGACACCTAAGCCGGAGCCTGCACTAACAGCAACAACATGATCTAGCGCTTTAAGACCCACGGGGCCTTGCCACCTAGACACATTGAAGAGCAGTCTGAGCTCTGTGGAATACGGCAAGCACGCAAACATTGCGTATAGCTTGAAACGAAAGCCCGGCAACACACGCTTTTGACGTGGCCAGCAACAATAAAAAGGCGCAAAAATAACAGGCGGATAACCGTGCAACTTAAAGCCTACCATTTCACTCCGATAAGAATGAATCCGATAGAGTAACCCAGTTAACCAACCGTAATCAACCCCAAGCTATACCATGTTGGTATTGTGCAATGCAAAACCCTAATCGTAACGGTTAAATGAGGTTTCGCCACGAAAAATTTAAAAAAGCCAGACTTATTTCAAGTCTGGCGATCTAAAGCAATAAAAACCGTGATTAAAAGAAGGCCTGTAACCCTGTTTGAGCACGCCCTAAAATGAGGGCATGGATATCGTGCGTCCCTTCGTAGGTATTGACTACCTCTAGGTTAACTAAATGTCGGGCTACACCGAATTCATCCGAAATCCCATTACCTCCTAGCATGTCGCGAGCAAGGCGAGCTATATCTAGGGCTTTACCGCATGAGTTGCGTTTCATGATTGAAGTAATCTCTACTGCAGCTGTACCTTCGTCTTTCATGCGACCTAATCGCAAACATCCTTGTAGGGCTAAGGTGATTTCGGTTTGCATGTCTGCCAATTTTTTCTGAATCAGTTGATTTGCTGCCAGCGGACGACCAAACTGTTTACGATCCAAGGTGTATTGACGTGCGGTGTGCCAGCACGACTCTGCCGCCCCTAATGCCCCCCACGCAATGCCAAAACGCGCTGAATTTAAACACGTAAATGGACCGCGCAACCCGGAAACCTTCGGAAGCATTTGATCTACGGACACCTCTACGTTATCCATCACAATTTCACCAGTAATAGAGGCTCGTAAACCCACCTTGCCGTGAATGACCGGAGCAGATAAGCCTTTCATGCCTTTTTCTAAAATAAAGCCTCGGATTTTTCCGTCATCCTCTCCACCAACTACCTTGGCCCACACCACAAACACATCGGAAATAGGTGAATTAGTAATCCAGATTTTGGTTCCGTTCAATCGATAACCATCTGCTGTTTTGATAGCCCGGGACTCCATTGCGCCAGGATCTGAGCCATGGTTGGGCTCAGTCAAGCCAAAACACCCAATCCATTCACCGCTGGCTAACTTAGGTAAATATTTTTGTTTTTGCTCCTCGGAGCCAAACTCATTGATAGGCACCATGACTAAGGAGGATTGCACACTCATCATGGAGCGATAGCCTGAGTCTACCCGCTCGATTTCTCGGGCGATCAAGCCATAAGAAACATAGTTAAGACCTGATCCGCCATATTGTTCTGGAATAGTTGCCCCGAGTAAGCCTAGCTCGCCCATTTCGCGAAAAATCGTTTCATCTGTCTGCTCATTACGAAAAGCGGCTAAAACACGCGGCTCTAGTTTCTCTTGCGCATAAACATGAGCGGCGTCTTTAACCATTCGCTCTTCTTCGCTAAGCTGACTATCCAGTAATAGGGGATCTTCCCAATGGAAAGAAGGTTGTGCTGACATAAGAGACTCCTTTGGTTTTATATAAAGTAGCAGATTAGCCTTGCAAGTCTTTTATTTGCTCGGGGCTTAATCCTAAAATATCGGTTAACACCTGTTCAGTATGCTCCCCAAGTAAAGGGGGTGCTGAGTGATACTGCACAGGGCTATCAGATAAACGTAAAGGGCTAGCAACCAATTTTGCCTGACCGGCTGTAGGATGAGGCAAACTAATTTTCATTTTTCGAGCTTGTACCTGAGGGTTCTGATAGACCTGCTCTAAGTTATTGATTGGTCCAGCAGGAACATTAACGGACTCAAACAAAGATAACCAATAAGCAACCGGTTTGCTTTGCATAATCTCAGACAAGAGCGCAATAAGCGGCTCTCGGTTACGCACTCGCTGCGGATTTGTTCTAAACCTAGGGTCTAAGGCAAGCTCTGAATGGCCAATAGCAGTACAATAAGACCGAAATTGAGAATCATTTCCTACCGCCACGATCATATGACCATCAGCCACTGCAAATACCTGATACGGCACTAAATTTTGATGTGCATTTCCGGCCCGTTGTGGCGGCGATCCTGAAGCTAAGTAATTCATATTCTGGTTCGCTAGCATCGCCACCTGACAATCAAGCAATGCCATGTCTATATGCTGACCTAAACCGCTGCGAGAGCGTTCGTGCAAGGCGGCTAAAATACCAACCGAGGCATACATCCCTGTCATTAAGTCCGCCACAGCAACCCCTGCCTTTTGTGGGCCGCCACCGGGCTGATCATCACGCTCTCCGGTAAGGCTCATGAGCCCTCCCATCCCCTGAATCATAAAGTCATAACCAGGACGATTCGCATAGGGGCCGTCCTGCCCAAAGCCTGTAATAGAGCAATAAATCAGTTGAGGGTTGATCGCCTGTAAGCTAGCGTAATCCAATCCATATTTTTTCAAGCCACCTACTTTAAAGTTCTCTACAACAATATCGCAATGTTTAGCCAAGTCACGGATTGCATCCGCGCCTGCCTGAGTGGCCATGTCAATGGTTACCGATTTTTTATTACGATTAGCTGCAGCATAATACGCCGCCTCGGTGGTTTCATTCCCTTGCTGATCGACTAAATAAGGAGGCCCCCAGCTGCGGGTGTCATCGCCCCCATCGGGACGTTCTATTTTAATCACCTCAGCCCCTAAGTCCGCCAAGTTTTGCGTACACCAAGGCCCTGCTAACACCCGGGTTAAGTCCAGTACCCGCACCCCTGCTAATGGCGCTGCACGTGTCTGCATAAAACATGTCCCTCCAAAGTTAGAACCTAAATTACTCAATCTCAGTGAGTTCTCGACTGCATGCTTGTAAAATAGTCACCCCGCCATCTCTAGGTATTTTTGCGCTTAATGGCACACAGCCGGATACATCGCACCACTCGTAATCAGGGCTGAACTCTGATCTCGTTAGTAATAAAACCTGCGGATTCACCTGCTGTGGCTGGTAGTGGTACCAACCGTTATGTAGCACTGCATCTGGAGGAGGCTCCATCCCAGCAGCAGATCCCTTAATAC
>NZ_CANRIC010000057.1:0-11346 GCF_947630565.1 uncultured Paenalcaligenes sp. | reverse complement strand
CTTGCTCTAAGCTCAGGTTCATTTTGTTTTCGCATATTTAGTGATGAAGAAAACAAAATGAACCTGAGCTTAGAGCAAGTTAACGGGGGTTTACTCTTAGTTAGTCAGTTTACGCTTGCCGCAGATACGCGTCGTGGTAATCGCCCAGGCTTTAGTCAAGCAGCCCCGCCAGCACAAGCCAAAGCGCTCTTTGACCTGATGGTTCAACGTGCAAAAAGCACATATCCTAAAGTACAAACGGGAGAGTTTGGCGCAGATATGCAAGTCCATTTAATCAACGATGGCCCAGTGACTATCCCCATGCAATTCGACTGATTGACTCTTTTATTAAACTCTACTAACGCTAATTAGCATTTACTTGCAGCCTTGCCATCTATACTTAAATCACCACGGATTTAATTAAAGGAATACCATGTTGAAAACAAAAGCACGCTCTATTGTGATCAGTACCGCGTTATGTTTGGGTTTAGGCGGTGGCTTAGCCCAGGCTCAGCTATTGGATAATGTAAAAAATGCATTAGGCTCAGGCCCAACCCCGGCTGCATCCACAGCTATCCCCGGGATGCCAGCCTTAAGCTCCGTAGGCATAGAAAACATCAGCGGAGTGCTTCAATACTGCATTAAAAACAACTATGTCGATAACAATGTGGCTGGCATCAAAGATAAGCTGCTTGGCCAGTTAGGAGGCGAGGAACAAGCCAAAGCAAATCCTAGTTATCAAGAAGGACTAAATGGTATTTTAGGCGGCAAGAGTGGACAAAAAATGGAGTTATCAGGTGGTGGTTTAAAACAACAGTTAACCACTCAAGTCTGCGATCAAGTCCTAAAATATGGTGAGTCATTGATTTAAAAAGGCTTATCCAAGAAAATGGATAAGCCTTTACCATAAGCGAAAGGGCTACGTTTTATAAGAAACAGCAGCTATTATTTACTTAATTGAACGATAAAGTGGAGCCCAATTTCCTCTTAGACCTACCTGAGTTTTTGCCGCATCCTCTGCATATTTACATCTTATGGTAATGGCTGGATCTTTAATCTGATTTAACGAGCACCCTGATTGTGATAGCAACATGGGGCCTAAGCTCAGGTTATGTCGTCTGCCTAAATAGTACTCTACTGGCAATAACTCATCTGTTGGGCCTAAGTCTTGGTGCACTCTTTCAATGCCTTTTTCAATAGCTGCTTTATCCCCCTGTTGATCTAAATGGGCATAGAGAATCTTTGCCGCTGACAGAGTTAGCTGATCACTTTGTATCACCAGTTGCTTATAGTGCTGCTTTTTCTTAGCATCTCCCAAAAGGTCATACACTACAAACAAGCGACTATTTATTGCGGCATCAAACTGCAAACCAGCTGGACGAGACTTACGCTCAAACTTACGCAAGGCATCTCGAAGCTGCTTAATATTCGGATTAACCAACTCATTCATAGCAAATAAGTACTGAATAACATCGAATCGATGCCGTAGAGGCCCTGCTGGAGCATAGATTTCATTAATATCCATGTCATTTTTCTCAGCCTCATCTAAAGTTAGACTCACCCTATCATCCGCACTTAAATACGTCATAGGTAGGCCACCTATCAAATTTTTACCACATGCTATAAAGTTAACATAAGTCATATCACCTTTTTTCTGATAGCACTGTGGCTCATCTTCAGGGTTCGTTTTATTTGCTGCCGATAAGTATTGGCTATACTGCCCTATTTTTTGTAGGGCCATACGCAAACCCTCTTGAGAAAAGCCTGCTTTGCTTAGTACATTCACAGCAAAAGAATCTGCTTTTATCTCATGCTCTGCATTCCACTTCCCATAAATCAACTGATGTGCGCTTTTATCTAATGTGCCATCAAAGTCAGTTAATAAATACCCATAACCTGTCAGATTGCCCGCCATACGCCCTAAGGTAATAGACACCCCTTGCGCTAAGGTTTTTGCGCTGTCTCTGTTATATACATGACTCATTTCATGTGCAATCAGAGCTGCCACCTCATCATCTGAGCTAGCTTGAGCTAAGACTCCTGTGCTTAGTACTATAGTGCTATGAGAAACAGTGTAAGCTTCGTAACCACTAAATGAGTCCACAACCACCACACAATTACAGGGTTTACCATGAGCTTGCTCTAGCTTTTCTCTCAACCCATTAACATAAAGCGCAACCTCTTCATCTTGAACGACTGTGCGATTTATTTTTAATAAAGCTTGCACATCAGACTTGTAAATCTCAGCATCATACGCTGTCAGTGTCACTCGTTCTCCCGTGCCCGGTAGTACAGCACAGCCTGTAAAAGAAAGAGCTAATAAAACAATACTAATTAATCGTTTCATTTTGCGCATACCTCACCTACACCACGAACCGCTTTAGATGTTGACTCATTTGCTAATGTTGTAGGTAAATCGGAAGGCAATGTTTTACACGCATCCACTACATGCCTCTGATTTGTTTTAACAAAACTAGGTCTAATTAAATAGCTTTTTCCTTGATGACGAAAAATATACCCCTGCTCTTTTTTACTCAGCTGCGCTTTTAATGGTAGCTTTACCTCTCCTAGATCAAGCATTTTTATCATGTTTTTTGAGGACATATCTTGTACATATGCCCTCTCCATATTTGGAATTTCAATAATGGTGTGATTTTGAGCCCAAGCAACCCCGCTAAAAAACAAATTCAAAAAAACAATACAGACTATCTTTTTCATATAAATCATCACTTTCTCTCCTTAGATAATATGAGAATATGCTCCTTACGTATTTTTACGATATTTGGTAGCAAAGGTATTAGCGCAATCATTGATAGCCAGCCCTCTAATGCAGCATTTAAAAAATGATAGAAAAAAGCATAAAAAATTAAAATCACACTCAAATAAAATATGAACCAAACCGGCTGTCTTACCAACTTATAACGAAGAAAATGAATAACAACGAAATTTTCTTTACTTAAATAGTGCTCGCTACGCTGAATTAAAATCAAGATCCAACCACGCTCTAAACAAAATAATCGACTAGAGAGTATCCAAACACTCCATAACCAAAAGCCCCACATAGCCGCTACCATCAAGCGGATTTCTTTTTCATAAATATAAGAATTTTGCCTATCCATTAAATTAACTAATGCCATAGCATGATGTAATACTCCTGCAATCTTTCCATAATTTGGAGTACTGTGAAAATCATTTAAACTAGGGATATCAGAACCAAATAGCACCACATATGGCTCACCCTCCGCTAAATACGGGGGAGCTAGTGGTATATGGGTGGTATAAATATCCGCAGCATTCACAACATAAAAAGGCAGGCAATTCATATCTAATTGGGCTGGGTTTGATTGAATGCCTAATGCTCGCCAAAATGTACTGCCTATTGTTTTCAACAGCAGACTAAAAGTAGAAGATTGACAATCCAATACGAGAGGATCAGTATTTCTTTCCAACGCCAAATTTGCTGGGCTGCTTGTAGGATTAGACAGAGAAGCTGGTAAAACTTGTCTTTCCCACTGGATACTTAAGGCATTCTCACCTTGATTTGTTTCCAGAGGGACGCATACGCCTGATTTTTGGACACGACACCATGCGTCATATAACTGAGTAGCAGGGAGCCTAGTAAAATGAGGTTGATCTCCTCCTCGCCCATCAGGTAGTAAAAACTCTTTATAGAGAGGATATGAGCCCTCTGGACCCTCCCAGGCAGTCGGTACCCAGTTCGCTTCAGGTAGCTCTCGATATATATCCTGAGACAGGATCAAATCTTTTAGTCCCCCTGCCGCCATATATACAGGAGGTCCTTGATCTACTTTTATGGATCTAAATGCATCATTTAAGCCGTAAATATCTTGTATTTCGCCCCGAAGGTTTTCTAAAAAAACATCATAAAAAATGGCCTCAGGAGGGTAAGAAAAATGATGCCCCCCTCCTTGTGATAAGGCTTGTATTAACGTGGCGTGCTCATCATAAGAAATTGGCCAATCATTAGAGAAAACCCAATCAACATTAGCCTCATGTAACCTTTCTAGTGTTTTTTTATTAAATAAGACTACAGTTATGGGCTGTCTTTCAATAGGATATAAAATAGAGCGATAACGACTTATCTCCTTTGCCAATGCTTGATCCGCGGCAACTGAAATACCAAAAGGATTTCCCAACGTTAACCATAAGCCCAGAAAAAAATAAAAAAAAAGCACGCCAATTTGGTATTTTTTATAAAATCCAGCGCAATTTATAAATAAAAGACTAAACACTTAGATTAGTAAAAATATATAAAATTAATGATACATTTTTTACTTTTATTAACATATAACCTATTATGGTTATCACCTATTTCTATTTTCAATAAAATATGAATTATCCATCACCTCATAATAAAAGCCTCGCTATGGACTCGAAGGCGCTTCCCTAAGCGCTGTTCTAGTCCGGTCTGCAGATGATTCAATAGCCCAGAAGGCCCACAAAACCAAAGCTCACAGCACATCTCTGGATCAGAAGATAAGTGTATGTTCTCTAGGTGCAAGCGCTGATTTTGAGCACTGTCATACACAAACAATTGAATGTTCGGCAGGTGTTGAATACGCTGCTGCAGTTGAACCAAAGCATGACTGTGTTCTGCTTGATGCAAGCAATAATGTAGTTGCGCCTGCAATGGGCGAGGAGTAGCTACTAATGCATCTAACTACGCAAGAAATGGCGTAATTCCTATGCCACCCGCTACCCATAACTGTTGGCACTGCTCATCTACGCGTGACAGGTCAAAACAGCCATAAGGACCTTCGATTTGAAAAAACTGTCGAGGTTTTAACGTCTGTGCTAAGTGCCGGGTGTGATCTCCTAAGGCCTTAATATGAAAATCAATATAACCATCTGGATTGGGAGCACTTGCAATAGTGAAAGGGTGCCCTCCTTCTGTTTTATCAAAACATAAATAAAAACAATTCTTATTCGTATTTTTTCAATTTAGGCTTGGCTCTTGTGCTGCCCCCTTTTGGCTTAGGCTTGACCTATAGCCTTATTTACTTTTATTATTAGCTTATACATTACGAGTTGAGGCGATGCCTCATGCCAACCTGTAGCCCATACAAGGTGGACAAATAATGTGGCTTTATGCAATCAATGGGTCATCACACAGCCCGCTTATTGCGGGTTTTTTTTATGGGGTTTTTTATCCGACTTGCTCGCCCCCGGCATGGTGCCAAAGAGCTAAAAAGGACTTGCTATGACATACGAATTTATTGTGGATGGAGAAACATTTAACGGTAGAACCCATGTTGGGTCAGCACGGGTTCATGTTTACCAACCTGCCCAAAACCGAGTAATTGCCTGGTTTGATCCCATCCATTCCTCACTATTCAGTAAGCGCCCTAGTGGGGCATGGGCGTATATTCACGAGGACATTAGTTTAAGCTTTTTAGAAAAGCTGCAGCCCCATCTAGTTAATGTCTGCAGACAACGAATTATTAACCGCTATAATTAAAAAATCCCCGCTGTGGTGATCCTACAGCGGGGATTTTTACGACTACATCAGACTAATTAAAATTATTTTTATTAGCAAAATAAGTTTTTGTGAGCTTAAACACCACGGGACTAAGCAACAACAAAGCAATCAAGTTAGGTATGGCCATCAAGGCATTTAAGGTGTCAGCAACTAACCACAAGCTGCCTAAATCAATACCCGGCCATGTTCCCAAAGGGATCACTACAACCCAAATTAAGCGAAAAGGTAAATTCGATTTTTCACCAAATAAGAATTGCGCACACTTTTCACTGTAAAAACTCCACCCAATAATCGTAGTAAAAGCAAACAGTGCAACCCCAATACTGACAATATATTGCCCTGTTACGCCTAAGCCCTGAGAAAACGCATGGGCTGACAACGTCGCACCATTTTCACCACTTTGCCATGCACCCGTCACCATAATCACTAAAGCGGTAATCGTACACACTACAATGGTGTCTAAAAATGTGCCCAACATGGCTACGGTACCTTGGCGAATAGGGTTATCCGTTTGCGCAGTAGCATGCGCGATAGGAGCACTACCCAAACCAGCCTCGTTTGAAAAAATACCACGAGCTACCCCAAAACGAATCGCAGCCCACACCGTTGCTCCGGCAAAACCACCTGCCGCAGCAGTTGGGTTAAACGCATGATATAAAATTAAACTAATGGCCTCGGGGATACGATCAATGTGTAAGCCCAAAACAAGCAAGCCACCCCCCACATAAAAAACAGCCATCATTGGGACCAGTTTACCCGCCACTTCGCCAATGCGTTTAATGCCACCTAAAAGCACCAAGCCTACGAGTACAGCAATGGTAAAACCACTGACCAAAGGAGGCACATTAAAAGCAGAGCTCATCACATCAGCCACTGAATTCGCCTGAATGCTATTGCCAATACCAAAGCCTGCTAGCATACCAAATACGGCAAAAATCACCCCTAACCATTTCCAGTTTTTGCCCAAGCCATTGCGGATGTAATACATGGGGCCACCTACATAATGCCCTTTGGCATCAACCTCACGGAAATGCACCGCTAAAGTGGCCTCGCTGAATTTAGTCGCCATTCCAATTAACGCAATCAGCCACATCCAGAAAATAGCTCCTGGCCCACCATAGAAAATAGCGGTGGCTACCCCTGCGATATTCCCTGTTCCTATAGTTGCAGACAGTGCCGTCATCAACGCATTGAATGGGCTAATATCGCCTTTTTCTGTGCTACTACGGCCTTGCCACAACATCTTGAAGCCATAGAACAGTTTACGTTGAGGTATAAAGCGCAAACCTATGGTTAAAAATAACCCCGTCCCAGCTAAGAGCATTAGCATCCACGGCCCCCACGCTACCGCATTCATCTGCTCAATAAATCGTAGTATCTTTTCCACGGCAGAACTCCCTACGGGCTAGATTCACCCTGTTTTAATGACATAAGCCGCAATACTACCCCTTATAGAATCAGAAAAAAAGACCACATATAGGTGGTCTTGGTATAAACACTGATAAAAAAATGCCCTATTTAGCTTGGTTTTTTACTCGGCATGTATTTAATCCAATTAATGAGTATAACGGGCAGTAACCGACTAAACCGGCAACCAAAGGCACTACCCCAATCCAGCCCCATACCCCAATCGTGCCAGTCACAGTCAATACAATAAGAAGCGCCCCCACCACAATTCGTAAGATTTTATCTATGCCGCCGATGTTCTTTTTCATGCTAATCCCCTAATAAGTAAATGACTATCTAATTTTTTGATGCAATCATTATACATTATCATATAATATATATACATTATATATAAATTTACTAATTATTGTTACTTCTGTTATTTGCTACGCTCGAAAAGGAGCACCCATGACAACAAAAAAACGGCTCGACACGTCTACACCCGCCCTGCCTATTGATAGACGAACTTTTTTACAACTAGGAGCGGCTACCGCTGCCGGTACGGCTCTTACCTTGAAAAGCCCATCTGCTCAGGCCGCAGCCAAAACTAAAACCACCGCACGCATCGTCATTGCCGGTGCTGGTGCGGCAGGATTAGCCGCTGCTAACCACCTTGCTGCACAGCTTGATGGAGCCTCCATTAGCCTTATTGATGCACGTAAAGCACACTACTACCAACCCGGCTTCACCTTAGTAGCTGCAGGTATTAAAACAGCCCCTTATGTAGAAAGCACCACGGCTGAATACGTTCCTAAAGGGGTTAATCTCATCACTGAAAAAATTATTGAATTCGATCCAGATGCCAATCAAGTCGTGACGGAAAACGGCACTCGGATTGCCTATGATTATTTAATTTTGGCAACGGGGTTAGTCCTCGACTATGCCGCTATTGAAGGCATGGATGAAAGTCGAATCGGCACGAAGGGATTAGGCAGTATGTATCACAGCCCCGAAAAAGCCCATGCTACCTGGCAACTCCTTGATCGATTTGCCGACACGGGCGGTAACGGTGTTTTTTTACGCCCTAATACAGAAATGAAATGTGCTGGAGCCCCCTTAAAGTACACCTTTATTGTAGAGGACCACTTGGTGCGTAGAGGCAATAGAAACAAAGCCAATTTGATTTATAACTCGAATAACAATGCTCTTTTTAGTGTTCCCATAGTGCATGAAAAAGTTCGTATGTTATTTGAGGAACGGGACATAGCTATCAATTACAACCGTGTTTTATCCGCCATAGATATCGATCGACAAATTGCCACTTTTTCTACTCCAGACGGGACCACTGATTTAGATTACGACTTTATCAATGTTATTCCACCCATGCGTGCCGCTGAGGCGATTCGCAATAGCCCTTTGCCTTGGCAATCAGGCCCATGGGCTGCTGATGGCTGGGCAGAAGTAAACAAAAACAACTTACGCCATGTGCGATACCCGAATGTGTTTGCGGTGGGAGACAGTGCTGGCGTCCCAAAAGGAAAAACAGCAGCAAGCGTAAAATGGCAAGTGCCTGTAGCCGTTGATCACCTTATTGCTGATATCAAAGGCACAACATCAGAGGCTTTTTATGATGGTTACACCTCTTGCCCTATGATCACTCGATTAGGGCGAGCCATGTTAGTTGAATTTGACTATCACAATAATCTCACGCCCTCTTTCCCAGGTATCATCGCCCCCTTAGAAGAGCTCTGGATTAGTTGGGTGATGAAAACAATGGCACTCAAACCAACCTACATCAGCATGCTACGCGGTCGCGCTTAAGGAGATTCTCAATGCAATCACTCGATCCTCTTGTATTTATTGCCGTATTTCAAGAAATGCTAGGACCCATGTTATGGGCACTTATAGCCGTAATTATCGGCGGCACTACTGCTTTCATTGCCCTATTACTAAAGGAAAAACACATTATTTCACAGCGCCTAGTCCGCTCGCAGTTAGTCGGCGTGATAGGGGGTGTGTTAGCCTTAGTCCTAATGGCAAAAGTATCGTCCTCAGGCTTTACTGACGCTGCTGGACCCATAGACTGGTTAGTTATCGCCTGCGTCTTTGGTCTGGGTCTAATCGGCACGACTATTTTAAGCTACACCACCATCGGCTGGTTCGTGCAACGCAATGCATCTACATCCATTTAATTTTTTATAGAGAATGACTATGCAAATGACTGATTTCGTCGCCACACTATTTGATGGCCCTAAAGGGAACCTAAGTAAAATCACGATCGGTTTAACCATGGCGGTTAATGCTGCACGTAAAGGCCATAGCTGCACCCTTATTCTCATGGCAGATGCTGTTCTATTAGGCACACCCAATGCCACAGAGGGCATTGACATTGGCCCTGCCTTTAAACCGGCCTCTGAACTACTGAACGAGTACCTAGATCTGGGCGGTCATGTAGCCGTATGCGGCTCTTGCATGAAGCACAACCATTTAACAGAGTCAGACCTAGATCCACGCTATTTATTGATTACTGGTGGCGATGTGATTGACTTAACCATGAATGCCAAAGGCACATTGCAAATTGCCTAACCACTGATATAGAAAAAAAGACTAGGGGCTCTCTAGTCTTTTCTCATCATTGTCCCTACATCAACGCATTATTCAGAGCTAATCTCTAACATAGCAGCCGCAACCACCTCGTTGACCTCAGACAACAATCCTTTTTGTGGTCCAGAGGCGACCAACGCTTCACGGCTATACACCAAATACGGATAACCTGTCACCATTAAACCATGCCGTAATGTGGTTAACTCCCCTGCATCGCGCTGCTCTAGTTGCAATAAAGGTTCTGGCACGTAGCCCCAGCCTAAACCATCTCGGATAGCATCGCGAACTAACTCAAAACTACTTAGAGCAATGCGTTCACTACCTACGTGCTCCATATGAAAGCGTTCTTGATTGGAACTATCCATATATGTGATTTGGGCCAGTGTCCGCAAATCCGTATCCGTCACATGCTGCAAACGGCTCAAGGGGTGATTCTGTGCAATCATCATTCGCATGACCACACGGCCTAAGACTCGCCTATGTAGACCTTCTGCTGGATCATAGAGATTTTCTGATACCCCATAAGCAATATCTAATTGCTGCTGTCGCACCAAATCAGGTAGTTCATCGGAGGAGGCGAAACGCATACTCAAACTTAAATGAGGGTAGCGCTGCCGTAATTGCAAAATAATGTGTCGCCAAAAAGACTCAGATAATGCATCGTCTCGGCCTATTCTCAATTCTTGACGTTGTGTTTGATCCCCCATTAAGCAGCGTTGCTTAATGCTTAAATTCAAGCTTAAAAGTCGATGGCAATCATCCAAAATACTCTCACCTATCGCAGACAAAGCCAAGCTGTTCCCAGTGCGCTCAAACAGCCTGACTCCCAGCTCGTCCTCGAGGGTAGAAATGGCCATACTTACCGTGCTGCGTTGACGCCCTAAGGAGCTAGCAGCCTTTGCTATAGAGCCCAATCGAGCAGTAGCTACAAAGTACTCAATATGTTCAACTCGCATGACACTATTATGACCTCACCATCATTTTTCTTGACGCTCAGAGATTTTACCAAATTATCCATATCTTATAGCATAGATCTATGTTCATTATATGGAGCGTTCTTAAACCGGACGGTTTTTATGCATTGGGTCTTTTTGACGCTAGCAATTGTAGGTGAAGTCGCAGGGACTTCGTTAATGAAGGTTTTTATCAGTGAAGGTTATTTGATCGCTGGTACCGCCATTGCAATGATGGCAGTAGGATTATCCTATCTTTTCTTAAGCCGAGCCACCATTCGTATACCCGTTACTTTCGCTAACGCAGCCTGGGAAGGTATAGGTATGGTGTTGATCGCTTTTATTTCTTATCTGTGGCTACAAGAACAAATCTCCATGGTGCAAGCCGCTGGTATTGTTCTGTCCCTAGTCGGTATTGCTGTTATCCATCACGGCTATCAACAAGAAGAAACGGAAGCTCAGGAGGCAGTGTGAGCATTCACCTGGCACTGCTTTTAAGCTCTGTGGTGTTGGATATATTAGCCAACTTAGCACTCACTATATCCAACGGCTTTAAAAAGAAATTATGGGGACTGACGGCTATTGCCCTGATCATGTCCGCCTTTGCACTATTAGCCTTTGCGGTTCAAGGTATGCCTTTATTTTTGGCCTATACCGCATGGGGTGTCTTATCTATTGCAGGAACCGCCATTACGACTTGGTGGTTTCTAGATCAACCCATGAACCGTACCATTGTCATTGGCATTGCGATTTTAATCCTTGCCATTATGTTAATGCAGGTAGAAAGCTGACTGTGCAAAAAACACAATTGAAAAAGCCGCTTGAAATCATCAAGCGGCTTTTTTCGTTTATCAGATTACGTCGAAAACCTCTTCCTTCAGGTGGAGGATGTAAGACGTTGCCGCAAAACGCGGCAAGATATAT
>NZ_CANRIC010000056.1:0-11985 GCF_947630565.1 uncultured Paenalcaligenes sp. | reverse complement strand
AGAGAAACGGATTCATGAGTATATTTACTACTATAATCATGAAAGAGTAAGTACAAAACTAAAGGGGCTGAGTCCTGCGCAATACAGAAATCAGTCCTCCTTATAAAAACTAACCGTCCAACTTTATGGGGTCAGTTCATACTGGCTAAAAAGGGGGGATTACACTATTTATATTAATAGTTTATTCCCTTAAATTATAATAAAATAGTTTTTCTAGTAGTTACTATCCCAGCTATAGAAGATGAGGTCATTCTGTGGGCAGTAGTCGTTCAACCCTATAAAATTGTATTCTGGTTATGTTAAAAAAGCTGAAAGAAACACAGAAAGAACTCCAAGATCTGAAAGCGGCTCTGAATGAGCATGCCATTGTGGCCGTGACCGACAGTCAAGGCAATATCATTCAGATTAATGAAAAATTCTGCCAAATCTCTAAGTACTCAAGAGAAGAGCTACTAGGCCAGACGCATCGGATCATCAATTCTGGTTATCACCCCAAAGAGTTCTTTGAAAAGCTCTGGCAGACCATCTCCTCTGGAGAAGTCTGGAAGGGTGAAATTTGCAACCGGGCTAAGGACGGTGAGCTTTACTGGGTGGCGACCACTATTTATCCTGTTATAGGCGACCAAAAAAGCCCACTCCAATATGTTGCTATCCGCGCCGACATCACCCAGCGTAAGCGCTCGGAAAAAGAAGCCAAGCAAATGGCCTTCTATGACCCGCTGACCAATCTGCCGAATCGTCGCTTGTTGAAAGAACGCCTAGAGCAGGCCGCCCTCACTCAATCCAAAGGAGGAGGCGAGTGTGCCATGCTGATGCTCGACCTGGATAACTTTAAAGAAACCAATGATTTCTTTGGCCATAACATCGGTGATGAGTTATTACGTCTCATAGCGGACCGCTTGACGCAAAATGTACGGGGCACGGATACCGTCGCTCGTTTCGGTGGGGATGAGTTCATCATCTTGCTGGAAAATCTGGACACCGACCCAGAGGTAGCGGGCCAACAAATGATGAAAGTTGCCGATAAGATACGCAGTGCTTTGGCTACGGGTTTTTTCCTTGCTGGCCGACATGTAAGCTCATCCGTCAGTATAGGGGTCACCCCGTTTAATGCAAAAACGCCCATCTATGAAGCCCTCAAGCAAGCAGATATTGCGATGTATCAGGCAAAATCCCTTGGGCGTGATCAAGTCTGCCTGTTCAAGCCCGCCATGCTGGTTGAAGTCGAGGCTCAGGCGCAGCGTATGGCCGATCTGCGCCGTGCTATCCTTCGCGACGAATTCAAACTATTCTATCAGCCAATCGTCAGCTCCACAGGCACCATCCAAGGTTATGAAGCCTTAATACGTTGGCAACATCCTGAACTGGGAATGATCTCACCCGCCGACTTTATTCCTCTGCTGGAGCAGTCTGGTTTAATCATGGTGGTGGGTAGATGGGTGCTTAAAACGGCACTAAAAAAACTGGCATTATGGGCCCAAGACCCAGAGACCCAGCACCTGACTCTGGCCGTCAATATCAGTGCTGTACAATTCGCGAACGATAGGTTCGTGAGCAGCGTGGAAACCGCTTTGGAAGCGATCGGAGCGCCCCCTAGTCAGCTGTTTATGGAGCTTACCGAAAACACCTTCCACCGCAATACCAAACAGCTTATAGAGCGCATAAATCGCTTGAAGTTGCTTGGCATTCGTTTTGCCTTAGATGACTTCGGCACGGGTTATTCCTCTTTAAGTTATTTAAAAAGCCTGCCTCTGGATACGCTGAAAATCGATAGATCTTTTGTCACACCCGTCACCACCGATCCCAAAAGCGCAGCGATTACACAAACCATCCTCGCTCTAGCCCATATTCTCAACATCAAAACCGTAGCCGAAGGTGTGGAAACCGTGGAGCAGGCAGAGTTCCTGCGAGCCAGCGGGTGCGATGCTTTTCAAGGTTATTTGTTTGGTAAACCCCAAGCTAACACCCTGTAAATACGCACCCCAATGCCTAGGCTTAGGCTCGGTGCTGCATCGTGGTCCTTTTAGCGCCGGATATTGACTAACAGCGGAGCACCATTGACGGGGTCAAGAATCACATCGCAATGGACTTGATATAGTTTATATACCAGTGCGGGAGTAAGAATGTCTTGCGGGCTACCTTGGGCAATAATTTGACCACTATGCATAGCAATCAGATGCGTTGCATAACGGGCTGCATTCATTAAATCATGTACAACCATGGCCACCGTTTTACCCTGCTGGGCAAGATTGCGAATTAGCTCAAAGACCTCTATTTGATGGCCTAAATCTAACGCCGAGGTGGGTTGGTAATCCCCCCATTTTTAGCAGTGAAGTGACCCCCAAAATTCGGATTTTTAATATGTCCAACTTTTTGGGGTCACTTCATAGGTAAGTGTTTAGCCTGATCCGGTTTGGTATACACTGTATGCGAACGATTACATTAAGGGGAAAATGATGCATCAACTGATTACTACAGCGGATTTTGCGGTATTGGTGCGTAGTCGTAGACGTGAAATAGGATTAAGTCAGGCACAATTAGCCGAGCGCATTAGCGTGAGTCGACAGTGGATTATTGATATAGAAAAAGGCAAACCCAGAGCCGAGTTAGCCTTGATATTGGCTGTATTAGAGGCTTTAGGAATTCAATTGCAATGTAAGTTTTCTGTTGAACCTACAGAATTGAAACAAAATGTAGTAGAGGGTGAAGCGAAAATACGTGCCTTAGCGGATGAGTTTGACTTTATATAAACCTCTAAGTGCATACCCTAAGTGTCAAAA
The DNA here is from genome assembly GCF_947630565.1 of uncultured Paenalcaligenes sp. Lineage (NCBI taxonomy): Bacteria > Pseudomonadati > Pseudomonadota > Betaproteobacteria > Burkholderiales > Alcaligenaceae > Paenalcaligenes > uncultured Paenalcaligenes sp. The sequence continues at coordinate 9,205 of NZ_CANRIC010000056.1, read as the reverse complement.
AACAGTAACTATCGCATAATACATACATGCAGGTGAGGAGACGACAACAGCCCAACTAATAGGGCGCGCCATAAAGGCAACAGCAGTAATCAAAATTACAATAAAACCCACAAAAGCCAATCTAATTTATTAGGTTGGCTTTTGTGTATTCTGTCTACCTATAAAGAGCCACTTTTTGAAAAGACATTTAAAACAAAGACGCCCGCTACAATTAACGCAATACCAATAAAAGCTGCTGTGTCTAGGCTTTGTTTAAATACCAGTAGACCAATAATCGAAATGGCGACGATACCAACACCAGACCAGACGGCGTAGGCAATGCCTACAGGGATATGGCGCAACGATAACGATAAGCAGTAAAAAGCGATCATATATCCCACTATTGTAATAATAGAGGGCCAGAGTTTAGTAAATCCCTCGGCTCCCTTGAGGGCCGAAGTCGCAATGATTTCTGCGATGATCGCAATGGTTAGATAGAGCCAGCTCATAGCATAGTAATTATAGGTTAAATAGAAAAATGGGGCGATGCACGCAGTAAGACTTTGACCGCACCCTCGCCACCCTCACGAGGAGCGCAGTCGGTGTAAGCCAACACAAAGTCTAGCTGGCTAAGCCAACGGCGTACCGTAGCAGGTAACACAGGGCCAGAGTCTTTAGATCCATAGCCTTTGCCGTGAACAATACGTACACATTTAAAGCCCTCGGCTAAGCTATGCTGTAAAAAATAGTCTAAACGAATACGAGCTTGATCTAAGGTCGCACCATGTAAGTCAATGCTACTGACAATAGCCCATCGCCCTTTTTGTAGGTGACGTAATACATCCGTACCACACATCGGATTTAAATAGCTAGGGCGAGGCTGCTCATCATAGTCCGTAGAGTAAAGGTCAGAGATACCATTTAATGAGGGCAAACGGCTTTGACCTATAGCATGTTGTTGACGGCGTTTAAATAGCTCTGCTTGCTGGGCGGCATGTTGTTTGCGTTTTTTTTGCTCGTGATGACGTTGGCTCGACTTTAATGGTTGTACATCACGCACAGCTTGTAAAAATAAATCACTATCCGCAGGGGCAATTGGGGTGGTTTTTTTCCCCTGAGAGGAAAAAAGGGTAGTGAAGCTTTCTTTGGGTTCGACTGGTCGCACAGCAGAAGACGTCTTCTGCTGTGTTTTGAGCTGCTTTTTTAAGGTCTTTAAGGTTTTGAGTTCATTAAAGACCTGTTGTGATTTATTTGCCTTCACTCTCTAGCCAACGTTGTGCGTCTAGGGCGGCCATACAACCTGTGCCTGCGCTGGTAATTGCCTGACGGTAAATCGTATCCTGTACGTCGCCAGCGGCAAAAACCCCCTCTACAGAAGTCATTGTAGCCATGCCTTCTAGACCACTGCGGGTAATAATATAACCGTCTTTCATGTCTAACTGACCTTGAAATAGTTCAGTATTGGGATGGTGACCAATAGCAATAAATACACCCATAACATCGAGGTCTTCGGTGGTATTGTCTTGGTTATTGCGTAATCGAGCACCCGTAACACCAGAGGCGTCCCCTAGTACTTCTTCTAGTTCGCAGAATAATTTCAACTTGATATTGCCGTTTTCTACGCGATCCATGAGCTTGTCAGTTAAGATCGGCTCTGAGCGGAAGGTATCGCGTCGGTGAACTAATGTTACGGTTTTACAAATGTTGGACAGGTACAATGCTTCTTCTACGGCAGTATTACCACCACCCACGACGATAACGTCTTGGTTTTTATAGAAAAAACCATCACAAGTAGCACAACCTGAAACACCTCGGCCCATAAATTCTTGCTCAGATGGCAAGCCAAGGTACATGGCAGAAGCTCCTGTGCATATAATCAGTGTATCGCAGGTGTATGTTTTGCCGCCGTCACCTTGTAAAGTATATGGACGCTGTGCTAGGTCTACCGATACAATTTGATCAAAGATGAGTTCGGTCTCAAAGCGTTCAGCATGCGCCTGAAAGCGAGCCATTAAATCTGGGCCGGTCACGCCATTTGCGTCAGCGGGCCAGTTTTCTACATCAGTGGTGGTCATTAATTGACCGCCTTGTTCCATTCCTGTAATAACTACAGGGTTTAAATTGGCACGTGCGGCATAAATAGCTGCGGTGTAACCAGCTGGGCCTGAACCAAGGATTAAAACTTTAGCGTGTTTAACAGTAGACATATTGTTATTTCCCAAAAATCAATGACCAGCCAATTATAATGAGTCATGGCTAGAATACCTGCAACCTCGAATCGATCCGCAAAAAACGTCCGTAACGGCCCCTCAGTTTGGCAGCAACGACTATCAACCATTTTAAGCGAAGCCCGCTGGCTCGTTTTTTTGGTTCTCGCTGCCTGGTTAACTTTGGTGCTTTATACGTGGAATAGTTCCGACCCAGCGTGGTCTTATTCCCTTGAAGCGGGGACCATCCATAATCAGGGTGGCAAAATAGGCGCCTATGTGGCGGATATATTACTTTACCTTTTTGGCTATAGTGCGTGGCTATGGGTGGTGCTATTAGTGCGTCATCTTATCGTCGGCTTTAAGCGCATGACCCTAATTGTAATGCCTACCGTTAAGATACAAGAACCATTACCCCGCGTACCGTGGGAATTAGGCATTGGGTTTGGTTTGTTTTTTGTTGGAGTCATGGGCTTTGAGGCCATGCAGATCAGATACGGAGACCACTTACCTGCCGGAGCCGGTGGGCAAATTGGTCAGCTCTTAAGCACATTGTTGCGGACTTACTTAGGGTCGGCTGGTGCGGTTATTATGCTGCTGGTGGCAATTTGTGTAGGGGCGAGTTGGTTTTTTTCTTTTTCCTGGTTGAATGTGACCGAGAAAATAGGTGGGTGGCTAGAGCATTTATATTTACGTTTAGCAGATTTTAAAACTCACAGAGAAGACCGTCGGGCGGGGCAGGCAAGTATTGCTGAACGCGAGGAAAGCGTAGCGACTAAACAAATACAGCGACAACAAGAACAACAGCGAACAGAGCCGGTATTGGGTTTGGCTGCCGAGCCAGCTCAGCGTAAAGAGCCGTCTTTGGGGTCATTAGCCGGCACACAAGCTGCAACCTTGGCTGAACAGGCAACGACTCGGTCGTATAAACATCCTATTTTTGATGATCCTGACCCAGAGTTCGAGTCGGCTCCTGCAGCGCACACGGCATTTGTTGCACCCGTTCACACCGAAGCCTTGGAGACAGTTTCTGAGGCTCTAGAGACAGAGGTCGCGCCGTATTCGCAACATGCGATTCAAACACAAACACAGGTTGCTATTGCAAAGGCAACAAAAGCACATCAACAGGTTGGTTTACCTCCCTTGGACTTATTAGAACCCGCCGAGGAGTTGGGTGAACCTATCTCTGCTGATACGCTAGAGTTTACGTCTCGATTAATTGAGAAAAAACTGGGTGACTTTGGTGTGAATGTGACGGTGATGGAGGCGCAATCCGGCCCTGTGATCACGCGTTATGAAATAGAACCCGCGACAGGAGTAAAAGGGAGTCAGATTGTAAACCTCTCTAAAGACTTGGCGCGCTCATTGAGTTTGGTCGATATTCGGGTAGTAGAAACCATCCCAGGTAAAAACCTCATGGGGTTAGAGTTACCTAATCCTAAGCGTCAAATGGTTCGTCTTGAAGAGATCGTTGGCTCCACTAATTTTGTCGACAGTAAGTCGCTTTTAACCGTTGCCTTGGGTAAAGATATAGCGGGTCATGCTGTGGTAGCAGACTTAGCTCGTATGCCTCATTTATTGGTGGCAGGTACGACAGGTTCGGGTAAATCAGTGGGGATTAATGCCATGATTTTATCCATTCTCTATAAGGCAACTCCAGAACAAGCTCGGTTAATTTTGATTGACCCTAAAATGCTTGAAATGAGTGTGTACGAGGATATTCCTCATCTATTAGCACCTGTAGTGACTGATATGCGTGAGGCGGCGAATGCCTTGACTTGGTGTGTTAATGAGATGGAGCGTCGCTATAAACTCATGAGCAAAATGGGGGTGCGTAATTTAGCGGGGTTTAATACAAAAATTAAAGAGGCCAAAGAGCGTGGGGAGAACATTCCGAATCCATTCTCTTTAACACCTGATGCGCCTGAGCCCTTAGATAACTTACCTTTTATTGTTGTTGTGATTGATGAGCTCGCTGATTTAATGATGGTGGCGGGTAAAAAAATTGAGGAACTTATTGCTCGCTTAGCCCAAAAAGCACGAGCGGCTGGGATTCACTTGGTTTTGGCTACACAGCGACCCAGTGTCGATGTGATTACAGGTTTAATTAAGGCGAATATCCCGACGCGTATTTCTTTCCAAGTCTCCTCTAAGGTTGACTCTCGTACCATTCTTGATCAAATGGGGGCAGAAACCTTATTAGGTCAGGGTGATATGCTGTATTTGCCACCGGGGACTTCTGTGCCTGTGCGGGTACATGGTGCTTTTGTGGATGATGATGAGGTGCACCGCGTAGTGAACTACTTAAAAGAGCAAGGCGAACCGGATTACATTGATGGCATTCTCGAAGGCGGAGCCCCTGGCGAAACGGGTGACGGAGTGAATGCAGTGACGGGCTTTGTCGATAGTGAGTCGGACCCGTTATATGATCAAGCCGTTGCCGTAGTGATGGAGACTAAACGGGCCTCTATTTCCGGCGTGCAGCGCCAATTACGTGTAGGCTATAACCGAGCAGCCCGTCTAATCGAAGAGATGGAAAAAGCCGGAATTGTATCGGCGATGGGTCCAAATGGAAATCGAGAAATTCTTGTTCCTATCAACAAGGACTAAATCAGCACAAGGAAATAATGATGAAATGGTGGAAAACTCTGAGCGTAGGGCTGGTTTTATTTACGGGTGCTGGAACCATTTATGCACAGACAGCAACTCAACAATTACGTGATTTTGTACAGCGGGTACACAGTGCATCGGGCCAGTTTAGCCAACACACCATTGATGCTCAGGGTGGACAGCGTCCAGCCCAAACGGGCGAGTTTGCCTTTGAGCGTCCCGGTAAATTTAAATGGCAGGTGTTAAAACCATACGAGCAGTTAGTGCTATCGGATGGTAAACAGCTCTATCAATATGACCCAGATTTGAATCAGCTAACTCAACGTGGCGTGGATCAGGCCATAGGGACGTCACCTGCAGCAATTTTATTCGGATCAGGAAATTTAGATCAAAGCTTTGACCTAGAGCCTAGGCCCGATGAGGATGGCCTTAACTGGTTACGAGCTTCTCCTAAGGGCAGTGATGCGGGCTTTGATTATGTAGACATAGGATTTAAATCGGGTAACCCAGTACGGTTGGTGTTGTTAGATGCTTTTGGGCAGCAGACATTAATCGAACTCTCTGCGATTAAAACGGATATTTCTTTTAAGAAAAACGATTTTAGTTTTACGCCGCCTGCAGATGTAGACGTGGTAACACTACCGTAGACTTATTATCATGGAGCAAGATTTATTTAATGCGGACAGTGTGCCTTATGCGCCTTTAGCTGAGCGTATGCGGCCTCGCTCATTGGACGAGGTTGTGGGGCAAACGGATTTAGTTGCTACAGGTAAGCCGTTACGGGTTGCTTTCGAATCCGGACGTCCTCATTCCATGATTTTTTGGGGGCCTCCTGGGGTCGGGAAAACGACATTAGCCCGCATGATGGCTCAAGGTTTTGATGCGCAGTTTATTGCTATTTCGGCGGTATTAGGTGGCGTAAAAGATATCCGTGATGCGGTCGTTAAGGCGCAGATTGCGCAGGGCCAAGGGCGACGAACTATTTTATTTGTGGACGAGGTTCATCGATTCAATAAGGCTCAACAGGACGCATTTTTGCCCTATGTAGAAAGTGGTTTGTTTACTTTTATTGGTGCAACCACAGAGAACCCTTCCTTTGAGGTTAACTCCGCTTTGCTTTCCAGAGCACGGGTCTATGTGCTTAAATCGCTCACAGTTGATGAGCTGTTGCTGCTAGTAGATAAGGCCATACAGGTTTTTATTTCTGACCTACAGATTGATTTGCATTTTACCCCTGAGGCAAAAGCAGAGTTAGCGACGTGGGCTGATGGTGACGCAAGACGAGTGATTAACGCCGTCGAGGTTGTGGCCGAGTCGGCGCATGCTGCGGGCATAGAAACGGTTGATAATGATTACCTAGAACAGTCTTTATCTCAGAATCTACGTCGATTTGATAAAGGCGGTGATGCTTTTTATGATCAAATCAGTGCTTTACATAAGTCAGTCAGGGGCTCAGATCCCGATGCGGCTTTATACTGGTTCAGCCGTATGCTCGACGGAGGCGCCGATGCTAGCTATTTGTCTCGTCGCATTGTGCGTATGGCGTGGGAAGACATTGGGTTGGCAGACCCCAGAGCCATGCAAATCGTTAATGATGCGGCAGCAACTTACGAGCGCTTAGGCTCGCCAGAGGGCGAGCTAGCTTTAGCTCAGGCTGTTATTTATATGTCTATAGCGGCTAAAAGTAATGCAGGCTATATGGCTTATAAACAGGCTCGACGTTACGCGGCAGAAAATGGAAGTGCCCCTGTGCCCGTTCATTTACGTAATGCACCTACAAAACTCATGAAAGAATTAGGGCATGGTAAAACGTATCGATATGCCCATGATGAGGCACATGGCTATGCCGCTGGTGAGACCTACTTTCCAGATGGGTTAAACCCACGTTTTTATATTCCCACGGACCGTGGTTTGGAACAAAAAATCTCTGCTAAGCTGCAGTTTTTAGCAGAGCTAGATCAGCAAGCCAAAAAAGCGAAACGTAGCAATCGATCATGATGTCTTAAATACTAGACACGAATTCGCTACAATCTATCTATTCTTATTATTCCTAGAGCCTATTGTTATGTTAGACATTAATCTATTGCGTAAAAACCTAGACGACGTGGTGGCTGCATTAGCCACACGTGGCGTGCAGTTTGATACTGAGCGCTTTAATCAGTTAGAAGCCAAACGTAAAGCCGTTCAGGTAGAAACTGAAAACTTGCAGGCTCGTCGCAATACGGTGTCTAAGTTGATTGGGCAGCTTAAATCCAAAGGGGAAGACGCCTCCAAAGAGATGGCTGAGTCTAAGGATATCCCACAGCAGCTCAATGAGCTAGAAAAGCAGTTATCTGCTATTCAACATGAAATGCATGATTGGCTCAGCGGTATTCCCAATACGCCGCATGCGTCTGTTCCCGTCGGCGATTCCGAGGAACAAAACGTAGAGGTATATCGTTGGGTTCCAGGTACAGATGACCCCGATGCCGTTCCCACACCCTTTGAGTTTGAGGTTAAAGATCATGTGGCGCTTGGTGAGGGCATAGGTTTGGATTTTGAGTCTGCTCGAAAAATTGCAGGCTCACGTTTTATGATGCTCAAAGGCCCCATTGCTAAATTGCATCGTGCTTTGGCTCAGTTCATGTTGGATGTACAAACCGAAAAGCACGGTTATACCGAATGCTATACCCCTTACATAGCAAATAGCTCTACCTTATTTGGAACCGGTCAGTTACCAAAGTTTAAAGATGATATGTTTTGGGTGACTAAAGGTGGGCAGAACCATACAGACGAGGACGAAGGGCCTGCCGAGGATTTATATCTAATTTCCACATCAGAAATCACCTTAACCGGCTCTGTGCGTGATGAAATTTTAAACACCACAGACTTACCTTTACGCCTAACAGCACATAGTCCTTGTTTCCGTTCAGAAGCCGGTAGTGGTGGTCGCGATACGCGAGGCATTATTCGTCAACATCAGTTTGATAAAGTGGAAATGGTACAGATTGTTCACCCTGAAAAATCCTACGAAGCATTGGACGAAATGGTGGAGCACGCTAAAACCATTCTACAAAGCCTAGGTTTACCGTATCGAGTAGTCTCTCTGTGTACGGGTGATATGGGCTTTTCTGCTGCTAAAACCTATGACTTAGAGGTTTGGCTGCCTGCGCAAAATACGTGGCGAGAAATCTCCTCTGTTTCAAACTGCGAGGCGTTTCAGGCTCGTCGTTTACAGGCAAGATTTCGCCCTGAAAAAGGCCGTCCAGAGTTTGTTCATACATTGAATGGCTCCGGTTTAGCTGTAGGACGTGCTTTAGTAGCGGTATTAGAAAACTATCAACAAGCAGATGGGAGCGTTGTGGTTCCAGAGGTTCTACGTCCTTATATGGGCGGTAAAGAACGTTTAGTGCCAAACACCTAACAAGAAAAACAGGCAAAAAGCGCGGTCAAGACCAATTTGGTTTTGCCGTGCTTTTTGCTTTTAGACGGTTAACGAGGGTGATGAGGTACTGACGGGCGCTGAGGCGCATTAGGTTGTTGGGGTGGTCTCACATGTGGAGGCCGGTGATGAGGAGGGTGAGGAGGCCGCACCGTTTGACTCTGACCATGAATTACCTTTCCCCCATAATTATCCAATTGAATCGTTGGTGCAATAATCATTGAGCCTGCATCGTATTCTTGACGAGGCTGTGGTGCTGTTGGGGTGTGCGGTTTTGTACGTAAAATAACGGTAGGTGAGCCGGTTTTATTTTCGATATGAAGAGTCTCCGCACAGGAAAGAGCGCTCATCATCGTTAAAAAGCAAACGGCTGTTATGCGTTTAGAGATAACGTTCATAAGATCAATATAAAACAAAGCCCGCCATTATTGGCGGGCTAATTTGTTAGTGATGTTTACGTAAGACTGGGTAGTCTTTGGGCATAGGTAATAAGAGGGGCTGTGTATTTGTGTTTTCGTCTAAGTGATTTGGACGAGATGAAGATTTATTACCTAGAGATAATACCCCCATTAATAATGGGACCCAAAATAATGCCGAAATGACCTTGCTTAGTAGACCATCAAGACTGCCATAACCTACATCGGCAGAGGCTTGAATATGTAGTGTCTGAGCAATGGCAGGAAACTGCCCTAAAAACTCAACAGCTAAGCTGCCAGGAATACGGAAAACCCAGCGTAGCGTTTCCCATATTTCCCAGAGTGATATATGCCCATCGGCATTTAGGTCAATGGCCCATTGGAAGGTTTGGATATGCATAACGGACTCCTTAAGAGACCCGCCTACGTTGCACGGGTGACAACAGGTATGAATAACTACTGTCTATCTAAATATAAGAGTCTAGCTATATCTATGCAAGTCGTATAAACCACAATAAAACAAAAAAGCCCCACGCAATGCGTAGAGCTTTAAAGTATGGCGGGCAGGGTGA
>NZ_CANRIC010000055.1:0-14795 GCF_947630565.1 uncultured Paenalcaligenes sp. | reverse complement strand
GCGTAATCGCGAGCTTCGCCACCGTATTCTTTGGCTAGAACTGTACAAATTGCAGCGGTTAATGTTGTTTTACCGTGATCGACGTGACCAATAGTACCGACGTTAACGTGCGGTTTAGTCCGTTCAAACTTGCCTTTAGCCATGGCAGACTCCTGAAGGGAAATAGTAGACTTGAATTAGATGAGATATGTGGTGCCCATGGCGCGAATCGAACGCGCGACCTCTCCCTTACCAAGGGAGTGCTCTACCCCTGAGCCACATGGGCAAATTTATATAGTTGTTGGAGCGGGTGAAGGGAATCGAACCCTCGTCTTAAGCTTGGAAGGCTTCTGCTCTACCATTGAGCTACACCCGCAGGCGATTCATTTACACCCGTAAATCAAGTGCAACTATATGAAATTTGGTGGTGGGAGTAGGATTCGAACCTACGTAGGCGTAAGCCAACAGATTTACAATCTGCCCCCGTTAGCCACTTGGGTATCCCACCATATATAGAAATGTGATTATGCTTGAGCAGTTTAGCACTGTCAAGCTATTTTTGGCTGTTTTTGGTTTTTTAATCTTTTAAGCCAACCAAAGATTAGTATTATGGACAAAAAAACAAAGAATGTCAATCATTAATTAAAAAAATGGAGCTTAGCTTATGGCTAAACCCCATTTTTCAATGTGTAGGCTACGCAATGCGTCTACTTAGTTGTTTTCCGTTTCTATTAAAAGAAAGTTAAAACGACAGAGATAAGCACGCCCGTCACAAAAAGCTGAATAAGACAAAAGCCCATAATGTCTTTTGCTTTCAAACCGGCAATCGCTAAAACAGGTAACGCCCAGAACGGTTGCAATAAGTTAGTCCATGCATCACCCCATGCTACGGCCATCGCTACACGCGCTAAATCAGCATCTAAGGACTGCGCTGCAGCAATAACAACCGGACTTTGCACCGCCCACTGTCCACCGCCAGATGGCACAAATACGTTCACAATACCTGCGCTTAAGAAAGTCCAGAAAGGCAAGGTAGTTGCTGAAGCAAAGGACACTAACCAATCAGATAAAGAGGCAGCTAAACCTGATTGCACCATGATAGCCATAATACCGGCATAGAACGGGAACTGAATAACAATCCCTGCCCCGCCCTTAATGGCTTCTTCGAGAGCATTTAATAAATTGCGTGAGTTACCATGCAACACTATCGCTAACATCAAAAAAGTGAAGTTAATGACGTTAAGGTTTAGACCTTCGCCACGGATGATGTAATAGTTAAATAAATAAGTCAGCCCACTAAAGCCAATTAGCATCGCTAAAATACGGCTGTTTTCTAAACGAGCAGCAGGACGCGTATCGTTATCTGCCACCTTGTTAGCAGAGGAATCCTCTAATAGAGAAGGATCAATGTATACGCTATTTTTTTCATCAGGCATCATCATGCGATTCACTAAAGGCACAATGATAAACATCCCAACCACTATCAGCATATTGAACGTGGAAAAAATAGTATCACTGGTGGAAATAATACCCATTTGACCTTCGTGGAAATGCCCTTTAGTTGCGATGGTCAAGGGAATAGATCCTGCCAAACCACCATGCCATACAATAAAACCGGAATAAGCACTGGCCACAAGCAAACGATAATCCACTCGGATTTTTCGAGCTAACTCCTTAGCAAAAAGAGCACTCACCACTAAACCAAAACCCCAGTTAATCCAATCTGCTGCTAAAGCCACCACAGTCACCATGATAATGGCGGCACCAGGCGTTTTAGGTACAGAAGCTAACGTCGATAGTATTTTTCGCACGGCAGGCGTGCTGGCTAACATATAACCAGCGACCAAAACCAAGAGCATCTGCATCGTAAAACTTAGTAGACCCCAGAAACCATCACCCCACATATTGATGATTTCCATTGGCGTTTTCTGTTCTCCGATTAACGCTGCCCCTCCTGCGATTAAGGTCAGGATAATAACGAAAATATACGGATCCGGTAGATAGCGCTCTACTAAGCGTACTGAAAAGTTTGTTATTGATTTAAACATACGTCCCCCCTTGCTTGTGGCAAGAATAAAAAGAGTAGCAATTGACTACATTTAATTTAGTCGCGTGATTATAAGCTATCCCTCTAATTTTCTTTTTTTTATGTAATAAAAAAAGCCCTTATTGCATTGCAACAAAGGCTTTTTATCTTTCTTTATTATTACAGTTAATGCTCTTTAAACAATTGCTGTAATCCCTGCTTTTCTAAAAGATCATTTAAGTGTTCCCAATTCTGGAAAGAAATTTGCAAATACCCTTTATTTTTATTGTTTGCTTTAATACTAACCGTTGTACCTAAATAATCAGCTAATACTGTTTCAAATCGCTTTACATCAGCACTTACCGTCTTTTGCTGCGGTGCAGCATTTTGCTCTAATTCACCATTTAAAAAGCGAGTTACTAAACGCTCAGTTTCTCGGACAGATAATCGTTTAGCTACAACTTCATTTGCTAATAAAATTTGTGCCGCAGACTCTACCGCAAGTAATGTTCTCGCATGCCCCATATCAATATCACCCGCTAATAGCATGGTTTGCACAGGCTCAGCTAAATTGATTAAGCGCAATAAATTACTGGTGGCTGACCGGGAGCGACCAATGGCTTGGGCAGCTTGTTCATGCGTATAGCTAAACTCATCAATTAAGCGCTTCACACCATGAGCTTCTTCGAGGGGATTTAAATCCTCTCGTTGCATATTTTCAATGAGTCCCATGATAGCGGCATTTTTATCTGCTATCTCTCGAACTAGAGCAGGAATCTCTTTTAGGCCTGCTATTTCTGCAGCTCTAAAACGACGCTCACCCGCAACAATCTCAAACTTAATCGAGCCCGTTTTTTTCAATGGACGTACTAAAATTGGCTGCATTAAGCCCTGACTTTTAATTGACTCAGCTAATTCGTTTAACGCGCCCTCGTCCATTAATGTTCTAGGCTGATACTTACCCGCTTGAATTTGTTTTAATGGAATTGACTGCACCCCTTCGATGGAGTCAGGACGCTTTCCAAGCTCATCAATTGCCGCAGCATCAGCGCCTAATAAAGCCTCTAAGCCTCTACCTAAACCTTTTGGTTTGCGTGTTGCCATCTTCTTATCCTATTTGTCTGACTTTAATCGTTTGATTAGCTCTCGCCCAAAATCCATATACGCTTTAGCACCAGTCGAGTTCTTATCATAAACAATACCCGGCATCCCATGGCTTGGGGCTTCGGCCAAACGTACATTTCTTGGAATTTTCGTAGTAAATACTTTATCACCAAAGTGCTGTTCGATTTGCTCAGAGACTTGGCGCTGCAAAGTGATACGCTTATCAAACATGACTCGCAATAACCCTATCAACTCCAAATCTTCGTTTATGTTTCTGTAAACGCGCTTAATGGTATTAACTAAGTCTGATAATCCCTCAAGGGCAAAATACTCACACTGCATAGGAATAATGACACCATGTGCAGCTGCTAGTCCATTCAGCGTTAATAAAGACAAGGTAGGGGGACAATCAATCAAAATAAAATCATAGTCTGCTTGACAGTGGACAAGCGCTTGCTTTAATTGTTGTTCACGCTTTTCCATTTGCACTAAGTCTATCTCTGCACCAGAAAGCTCTCTGTTAGCAGCTAGCACGTCATAGCCACCTGTTTCTGAATACTGCTTACACTCGGCAATTGTATTTGCACCGATAAGAACTTGGTAGATATTTAGCTCGCTACTATTTTTATCAATACCACTACCCATCGTAGCGTTACCCTGAGGGTCTAAGTCAATTAATAAGACTTTCTTTTTCAGAGAGCTTAATGCCGCTGCCAAGTTAATCGTGGTCGTGGTTTTACCTACGCCACCTTTTTGGTTTGCTATACAAAAAACATAGCTTTGTTTTTTAGCGCTCATACCCCTACCCTTTTCAAATAGACTAGACAGCGTTCAGCATCTAACTCTGGCACAACTAACTCTTTTATATGATCGACGCGCCATGACGTAGCACGCTCTAGCTCTTTGATCTCTTCTGCTGGGTATTTAGCTTTCATTGCTAACATTTGCCCCGTTGGATTCACATGTCGCTCTGACAACTGAACAAAATCAATCAAAGAAGCAAAAGCCCTAGAGATCACAATATCGGCAGAGAAAGGCTCGACCTGCTCAATACGAACGTGGTGTGCATTTAAATTATGCAGCCCTAGCACAGCCGACATTTGACGTACAAAGGCCATTTTTTTCTCAACAGCATCTATGCAATGCACGTTCCACGTGGAACAACTGGTTGCTAAGACAACGCCCGGCAAGCCTCCACCAGACCCTACATCTACGATTTTAAGATTGGGGGTAAGATTAGCGGCTATTGCTTGTATACAAGGCACTATAGATAGGCTATCAAAAATATGCTGTATTAGCATAAGCTCAGGATCACGCAAAGCCGTTAGATTATACGTTTTATTCCAACGCTGCATTTGCTGCAGATACGTTAACAGGGTGTCAATTTGAGCACCCTGTAGTTCTACACCTAAAGCTTGGGCAGCAAGCTGAAGCCGCTGCCTAAAGCTATCAATATCCATTACTTGCCTCTAGAAGATAAGCGCTTGATGTAAACAAGCAATAAAGAGGTTGCAGCAGGAGTAACACCAGAGATTCGACTTGCCTGCCCTACCGTTTCAGGAGCGGCAGCTTTTAACTTAATCACAACCTCATGCGATAGACCTGATATTTTACTATAGTCAATCGTGGTTGGGATTTTAGTTTCCTCTAAAGTGGATTGCCTATTAACTTCTACCTGTTGGCGTGCCACATATCCTGCATACTTAACCTCAATCTCCACCTGATCGGTTACGTTAGAACCTAGGTTTAAGTCAGTAAGAACCGGTGTTTGATCTTCAGCCTTAACTAGCTCAAACAGCCTTGAGTAGTTCATTTCAGGACGTTTTAGCAAGTCGTGCATCGCATACTCTCGCTCTATTGCTCGACCTAAAACGGCCTCTTGTGTTTCACGTGAAACAAGACGAGGATTTATCCATACCGATTTTAATCGTTCTATTTCTGCAGCTACCGCATCGCGTTTTCGACTAAAAGCATCCCATCTATAATCATCTACCAAGCCAAGCTGTCGCCCAATCTCGGTTAATCGCGCATCAGCATTATCTTCGCGCAAAGATAAACGGTATTCAGCCCTAGATGTAAACATACGGTAAGGTTCAGTTACACCTCGGGTGATTAAGTCATCAACAAGTACCCCTAAATAGGCCTCATTGCGTTTTGGATACCAAGGCTCCTGCCCACGTATTTGCAAAACGGCGTTAATACCCGCTAATAACCCTTGGGCTCCGGCCTCTTCGTAACCGGTAGTACCGTTAATTTGACCAGCAAAAAACAACCCTGAAATACTTTTGGTTTCAAGCGTAGGCTTTAAAGATCGAGGATCAAAATAATCATACTCAATGGCATAACCAGGTCGCATAATACGCGCATTTTCTAAACCAGGAAGACTATGTACTATCCCGATTTGAATATCATAAGGCAGACTGGTTGAAATCCCATTAGGGTAAATTTCTGTGCTGGTTAGACCTTCGGGCTCTAAGAAAACCTGATGGCTATCTTTATCTGCAAACCGGTGTATTTTATCCTCTATGGATGGGCAATATCGAGGCCCTACCCCCTCAATCGTACCTTCATCGCTATACATAGGAGATCGATCTAAACCTGAGCGAATAATGTCATGGGTTTTAGCGTTAGTGTGCGTCACCCAGCATGGCAACTGCTTAGGGTGCATAGACGCATCGCCTAAGTAAGAAAAAACAGGAACAGGTTTTGTGTCCCCATGCTGCTCTTCTAGACGAGAAAAATCGATGGTGTTTGCATCAATACGTGGTGGAGTCCCTGTTTTAAGCCGCCCTTGAGGCAAAGCAAAGTCTTTGAGACGCTGGGCTAAGGTAATGGAGGGGGGATCTCCTGCGCGGCCACCAGAGTAATTATCTAACCCCACATGGATACGACCATTTAAGAAAGTACCAACCGTCAAAACGACGGCTTTCGCCTTAAATCGCAAGCCTATTTGCGTTACAGCACCAACTACACGATCACCCTCAAGGATTAAATCATCCACGGCTTGTTGAAAAACCGTTAAATTAGGCTGATTTTGCACAATTTGACGGATAGCAGCACGATACAAAGATCGGTCAGCCTGAGCTCTAGTAGCACGTACAGCAGGCCCTTTGGACTGGTTAAGGATACGAAATTGAATACCCGCTTTGTCTGTGGCAATTGCCATTGCTCCGCCAAGGGCATCAATCTCCTTTACTAAATGCCCTTTTCCGATCCCCCCGATGGAAGGATTACAGGACATTTGTCCAAGAGTATCGATATTGTGAGTTAGTAGCAAAGTAGATGAGCCTGCTCGAGCAGAAGCTAAAGCGGCCTCTGTTCCTGCATGACCACCACCTACTACGATCACATCAAAAGAATCTGTGTAGTTCATTGCTGCGTTAATAAGAACGTAAAACAAACATTATAGTGCCCAGACGGGGGAAATACTGAATTTCCCTTGAAAAACCACAGATTTTCAGGGCCTTTGAAGGAAGTAATAATAAAAAGCAACCTGTGGATAAGTCTGTGGAGTAGTTTAAAAATTGAATGAGTATTCAAATGAAAAAATCAACAAATCAACGTAAGCCATTGATTTAATAGAGTTTAATATTTTAAATACCGTTTTCCTATAAATAAAAATAATGTGGATAACTAGCGAGTAAATAAAAATCAGCGTTTAACAATTGAGACGTCTGAGCCAGTGTTATTAAGCAAATGAACCATACAAAGTCTGAGTATTGTGCCGTAAAAGGGATGTGTTTGTCAAAGAGTTTTACGACTCCGAAAACTGCGAAAATCAACAATCTCTTTGTTTTGAAATACAAACAAGCTGTTTTGTCATCGACAGGTGTGAATAGCGTAAAGCAAACAAGCTGAGATGCTATCCTTGCCGTTAATCTATTAACATCTATTTAATATATATATCTATGTTGTTTATTATGGGTGCCTGTGGATAAGTCGAATAACTTCTAAAATTACTTTAGAATCATATTCTTAACCTAGCTTTTACCCTTTGGATAAGCCTGTGGATTGTTGTGGATAGATTGTGAACAATTTTTTGACCTTATTAATAAAGTAAAGTTATCCAGAATCTATTAACAGCTTATCCACAGGGTCTTCTCTAGAGGTTATCCACAGCCTAGAAAGGGAAAAAAATCGCTTTCATATTCTATGGTTTTTTTTCTATTTCAAAGATAAATAATCAAATTTATATAATAGAAACAATGATTTGCATGTGATAAGAGTATGTTATCGCATGTGATCTCATATATAGGGCTGATTTAATGGTGACAGTTCGAGGTAAGCATGCCAAAATTATTGGTGCCTCAGCTTTTTTGTGATTGAGGTCGGTAGGTTAACTAGATTTAATGAGGCTGTATGTCTGATTCTGCTGAGTCGCTACTTGCGCGAGAGTGGCGTAGCTCAATTTTGCTCTACTCTGAAGCAGTAAGAGCAACAGTGAAAAACGTTGCTTTGAAAAATACACAGGTATTGGCTGCTTTTTTTTATGAGCAAATGCTACAAGACCAAGCTGCTAAACTCTTTTTGTCCCATGAGACTGTACACAGTCGTCTGATGCCTTCCATGCAGAATTGGATTAACCAGTTGTTTTCCGTTGATGTGCAGGCTGACTTTGTTGCTCTTGTTGAGCTGCAGAAAAAGGTCGGTGAAGTACATGCTCGTATTGATTTGCCTGTCCACTTGGTTTTACATGGTGCTCGTACTATTAAAAATAAATTTTCCGATTTGCTAGAGGAATTGGATGGTGTGTGTGTGGAGCACCGTAAAGAGGCTTTTAAATTAGTCTCTGACTCATTAGATATTGCGATGGAAGTGATGAGTCGGGCTTACGCAAGTAACTCCGATCGAAAGTCACGAGCAGAGGAGTCATATCGATTATTTTCTGCGGTACATAATGCGGCAGCTGAAAAAGGTCGTCAGCGATCGGCATTGCTGGATTGGGAAAACCAGTTGATGTTTGATTTGGCTGTAGGCACTGCGGTTAGTAATTTATTAAATATTAAAAAATCTGATTTTGGTTTGTGGTTTATCCATAAAGGACTTCATGCATTTGATAATCTTTCAGAGGCTAAGATTATTATGGAGTCCATAGAGCGCATTGATGAAATGATGCCAAACTTAGAAGACGTGGCAGATAGAATCGAGTTACTAAAAAAAATTCGCTCAGAGGCTAGAAATATTCAGATCAATGTGGACGCCCTATTTGATAAATATAATGAACTTGAGGCTGGTAGAGACGAATTGACTCGCTTGTTAAGCCGTAAGTATTTATCGGTTGTGCTATCCAAAGAGGTCAATTATGCGCGCAAACGAGACATTGCTTTTGCTTTGATTGCGATCGATCTGGACTTTTTTAAACGAATTAATGATACGTATGGGCACGAGGCAGGAGACGCCGTTTTGCAGCAGTTTTCTGAGCTATTAAGTAATCGTAGTCGAGCCGGAGACTATGTGTTTAGGCTGGGAGGGGAGGAGTTTTTGATTCTGTTGGTTGATGTAAATAAAGAGACGGCGATTCGTGTTGCTAAACAAATTAACCAGAAAATACGTGAAGAAAAATTCTTCATTCCTAGTGGTGACTTATTGAAGGTGACAGCGAGTTTAGGTGTGACGTTATTTGATGGTCATCCTGATTACAGTAAGTTATTAAGTCGTGCTGACAAAGCCCTATATCAAGCTAAAGAAAAAGGGCGTGATCAAGTGGTGTATCTAGAGAGCTAATATGTCTGATCAGTTATTTATGTTTTTTCAAAAAGTCATGCCTAAGCGGTTATTGACTGAGCTGCTGGGAAAGTTAGCGCGTACAAAAGGAGGATCATTAACGACTTCTTTTATTGAGTATTTTATTAAGCGTTATGGTGTGAATATGGCAGAGGCCATAGAAAAAGATCCGGCGTTTTACGATACATTTAATGCTTTTTTTACTCGAGAGATTCGGCCAGAGTTACGTCCTATCGCCGATTTTGATTTAGTTAGCCCTGTAGATGGTGCGGTAAGCCAATTAGGGAAAATTAATATTGATCAGATTTTTCAAGCTAAGGGCAAGTCATTTACTACGAATGCGCTGATTGGAGGGGATAGTGTTCTGGCTGAGCAGTTTGCTGATGGGTTATTTGCCACCTTGTATTTGAGCCCCAAGGACTATCACCGTATTCATATGCCTTGTGATGGTTATTTGCGAAAAATGGTGTATGTGCCAGGTGATCTGTATTCTGTTAATCCGTTAACAGCTCGATCTATAGACCGCCTATTTGCACGCAATGAGCGCGTTGTGTGTGTATTTGATGGGGAGCACGGGCCTTTTGTGATGGTATTGGTTGGTGCTACTGTGGTGGGGAGTATCAAAACTCAGTGGCATGGCGCGGTGAACAGTCCTCGACCTACAGGGCTGCAGACTTGGCAATATAATGGCGATCTCCTACTGAAAAAAGGCGAGGAGATGGGGCAGTTCTTGTTGGGCTCTACGGTAGTGATGTTATTTCCTGATGTGGGCTATCAGTTTTTAGATGACTGGAAGCCAGAGGCCTCTATTCGGATGGGGCAGGCCATGGGTAAAAAAGTATAAAAAAAGAGCAGATCATTGATCTGCTCTTTTTTATGGCTCACTTAAAATCGACTTTGAATTTGTAAAAATAGACTACGCCCAGGTTCGTTATAGGTGTAGGCGCCTGCACCGGCTAGCATGTTTGGATTGCCTGCATTCGTATTTACTCCGGATGCATTGCCGCGTCTAAACAGGCGTTTGTCAAACAGATTATCCACCCCAGCACTGACTTGAACGTGTTTGTTGATCTGATATTTAGTGCTTAAGTTCACTAAGGCATAAGCAGATAGTTTATCAGCGGCAGAGCCTGTGACAGGGTTACCTTGATAATCATATTTTTGTGGCTTTTGCTCTCCGTAGACAGTGACCTGACCAAGTACCGACCATTTTTCATTGAGCTGCCAGTCAAGACTGCTGTTAATTGTATATTTAGGAATCACGGACAGGTAATCACCTGTATGTTTGTTTTTTGATTCCAACATATAGGTAAGGTTAGTACGCCACCATAGCGCGTCGTGTAAAGGAAGGCTGAGATTCCCTTCCAGCCCCTGAACGACTGCTTTGGGAATGTTGCTCCATTGGTAAACATCGGCAATGAGTGTGTTGGGACCGACTTGGGTTGTATGCTGATTAAGGATGGTTGATTCAGCTTCTACTTTATTTTTATAGTCATTGCGGAAATAAGTCAGACTAGCGATGCTGCCATTGTCGGCAGCGTACTCAAACCCAATTTCTTTATTGATGCTGTTTTCCGCTTTTAAATTTGGGTTGCCCACCAGAAAGCAGCCGCCACCTGAGCCTCCTCCTGCGCATCCTAAGCCTCGGCTATAGAGTACATACTCGCTGTTGCTTTGATAGAGGTTAGGGGCCTTATAAGCACGTGCAATCCCGGCTTTTAGTGTCCAGTTATCTGTTAGTTCTTGTGATAGGTTTAAGGAGGGGCTAACGCTGCTGCCTTGTTTGTTGTGATGATCTAGACGGATGCCGGGTGTAAGTGTGGTGCGCTCACCTATATACAGGTTGCTTTCTACAAACATTGAGTACAGATTTGCACTTGCTTTGCCACTGTAATTTGGGTTTGGGCCTTGGATGTTATTGGTGGCCTTTAAGTCTGAGGCGTGATCGTTTAAACGTTGATTTACCCATTCCAGTCCAACAGTGGTCACCTGTGGTGTATTTAGCCAGTTGGTTTCAGTAGTCAGCTCGCTGTGAAGCGTTACGGTTTTTAGGTCTATATTTACAGGACTGCCTGTATCAAATAAGCCTTCTGTGCCTCCTGCAAGACCTTCGCTTAACCGAGTGTTGCGTGTGTTTTCGTATTGGATGTAGCTCAATGTGTCTGTGCTGTCATTCCAGTTGCCTTTATGTGTCAGCGAGTAGTTTTGACGATACATACGGTTAGTTTCTGCACCTAGGTTTGACCCCACAAGATTTTTGCCAGGGCGGGCCTCTGTGCCTCGGTCGTGATTGGTGTTTTGCGTGTCTCCGGTATAGATATTGCCTTGACGGCTAAAGCCTAGTTCGGCATCTATGCGATGAGACGCTGAGGGCTGCCAGCTAAATAGTGCGCTGATGTCCTTGTTTCGTACTCCTTCGCGCCCTGCCGCATAACTGCCTGCGTTGGTCCCTAATCGAGGCGTGGAGGCATGGTTTTTATTGATATCAAAAGCATCTGAGTTGGTTTTGTTGAGATTGCCATAGACTCTAAAGCCTAACTGGTCACTTAGAGGGCCTGATACGTTGAATCCTAGGCGCTTTGTGGCCCCTTCATCGCTATGTTGTGGGCGTTTGTAGTAGACCGTTGCAGAGCCGCTTAAATCGTCGCTAACGCCTTTGGTGATGATGTTGACCACGCCTCCTGCTGCACCGCTACCGTAGCGGGCCGCGGCAGGGCCACGTAAGATTTCGATACGATCTACCTCTTCGGCGGGAACCCAGTTTGTATCGCCTCGGGTATCTCGCTCTCCTCTCCAGCCGAAACGCACTGCATTTCTAGAAGCTACTGGTTTACCGTCAATTAGGATTAAGGTGTTTTCAGGGCCCATGCCTCGAATATCAATCTGGCGATTATTGCCTCGTTGGCCACTGGTGGAGTTTCCCGTTAGGTTGATGCCGGGTTGTGAGCGAATGATTTCGGAAAGGTCATTGCTTGGTGGCCTTTTACTTATGTCTTCCGCATCAATAATGGAAGAGCCTAATGCTTGTTTGAGTTCGGCCTCAGCGCTGACGGTTATGGTGTGTAGTTCCGTGACAGGGGCTTGTTGAGCGTATGGGCTTTGCCATACAGCAAGTAAGCTTAGGGTGAGTAATGAGGGGCGTAGGTGGCGAGAGAGAGAAGACATGTCGTTACCAATTAATAAAACATTAACTAAACGATAATGAGAATAGTTCTTTTTTAGATTTAGGTAAAGCATCGCCCATTATAGAGAGTTGTTGTGTGGTGAAATACCCCCTTCGTATTTGTTGCGACTTAAATAATTCTGTGTTGAAGGCCCGCAACTCATAGAGAAAAAGTCTATGATTAAGTGAATGGTTTGTTTAATCAAAAAGGAAAAAGTATGACTATGTCTGTAAAAAGCGCACTAGAGCAACGCACTGCGATTAATTATTTTGATGCATCTAAGTCACTGACTGAGCAGCAGATTGAGGAATTAGTGCGTTTAGCAACGCTAGCGCCTACAGCGTTTAATTTGCAAAACTGGCACTTTGTGGCGGTGCAGAGTGATGCTGCTAAGCAAAAACTGCATGCAGCCGCCTACAAACAGCAAAAAGTGTTAGATGCGTCGGTGACATTTATTGTTTGTGGTGAGATCGAGTCTCATAAGAATTTTGACCGTGTCGTCAAAACCTTAGTTGAGCGTGGTGGCGTGAGTGAGGCTGATGCAGCGGTATGGAAAGGAAAAGTGGTTGCTACACATGAAAACAACCCGACGACTCAACATGCAGAGGCTTTCCGATCTGCGTCGTTGGGTGCAATGGCACTGATGTTAGCAGCAGAGGAGCAGGGCTTAGCATCTGGCCCCATGAGTGGTTTTGATCCAGCTGCTGTTAGTGCAGCATTTGATCTACCTGCTACACGTATTCCTGTTATGTTGGTTTCGGTCGGGTACGCAGCAGAGGGCAATTACCCACAAAAACCACGTTTGGATGTCGCCCAGGTTTTAGATATTGTTTAAAGTGTAATGCCCTGAAAGCGCTGCTTAATGAAATCAATAAAAACTCGCAGCGCTGGGGCTCGAACTGTTGTCTAGAAGCATAGATAGCGTGAATACCTAGTACAGGTAAATCCCAGTCCGAAAGAATAGCGACTAAGCTGCCATTATGTATAAAGGGCTGGGCACTGTATAAAGGCTGCTGACTAATTCCACTGCCATGTAATGATGAAAATAATAAAACATTGGCCTCATTAGAGCTAATAGAGTCACTAATAGGGATACGGTAATATTGGTCGCCTTTGCTTAATTTCCAATGAGTCGTACCAAAATAATCGTAACTCAGGCAGTTGTGCTGCTGTAGCTGATTGGGATGAGTAATAGGGTCGTGTTGGTTTAAGTAGGCCGGAGCAGCGCATAAAACCGAGTGGCAAGAGCCTAAGGGTATAGCGATTTGATTAGGGTCTAAATCATTGCTAATACGTATAGCAAGGTGGTTTATTGCTTCTATGTTGAGCCTGTTTTTCAATATCGTTAGATAAATCAACAAGTTGTTTGCATTGGATTAGAAAGGCTTGTCCGGCATCCGTTAAGCTTAATCGACGAGTTGTGCTGTGCATGAGACGAGTCCCTACCCAGTTTTCCAACTCTTTTATATAACGTGAAACCATCGCTCTAGAGATGTTTAGATGCTCGGCTGTCGCCGTTTGATTTTGGCGTTCTGCGACGTCTATGAATACTTTGGCTGCCGTGATTCTATCCATGATTTGCTCGTTTTTTGCAACAAACTGATGAGTAATAGCATATTTTTCTTTAGGTGTCTTCAACGTATGCTTGTGATTAGAGCATTCTATTGAGAGAGAAAAATATGTTTACGTTTGTCCATAGTGTACTGGCTAGTGTCGCTATTGTGGGGCTAATGCCAGCCTAGCTGCTCAGCCCATAGAGATTAAAAGTTATAAGCCTACTACCGAGGCTATTTTTCCTGTGGTGTCTAACTTGCTGATTTCGAGTGATGAGGTGATGTTAGTTGATGCGCAGTTTTCTACTCAGGATGGAGAGCGATTGGTTGAGTTGATTAAGGCAACGGGAAAACCATTAAAAACCATTTTTATTAGTCATGGAGACCCTGATTTTTATTTTGGTTTGGAGGCGGTTGTTCTCGCTTATCCTGAGGCAAAAATTCTTGCGATAGCCCCTACCGTAGAGCATATTGCCAAAACTAAACAACAGAAGCTCGAGTTTTGGGGGCCGCAGTTGGGAGACAGGGCACCGGATTCGGTCATCACACCTGATGTTTTGACTGCCGATGGTTTGGTTTTCGCAGGTCAAAAGATAGAGATTGTTGGTTTGGATAGCTCATCACCTCATCGAACTGTACTTTGGATTCCGGAGAGTAAAGTCATTTTAGGTGGAATTCTATTAGACTCTGGAGAGCATGTTTGGTTAGCAGATACAGCCGAAAAAGTTCAACGTGAAACATGGCTAGAGCAATTAGAGAAACTAGAGAGTTTAGATGCCATGACGGTTATACCTGGGCACTATCAAGGTGTATTGCCAGAGAAAGCAACAGAGGTGATTCGTTTTACTAAGAGATATTTAAAGACAGCAGAAAAAGAGCTAAGTCAAACGACTAGCTCAGCTGATTTTATTAAAGCGATGAAAACACATTTTCCTTCTTTACCTGGGGAGCAGACCTTAGAGTTAGGCGCGAAGGTATTAACAGGGGAAATGGCGTGGAATTAGCACGTTAACCGCAGGCTGAAAAACAAACCCCGGGGTTTGTCGCGTCGCGCATTGTTCCATGTGGAACAATGCGCAGTGTTGGAGGTGAGGTTTATTTCCCTATGCAAAAACTAGAGAAAATTTCCCCAAGTAGGTCATCACTGGTAAATACGCCAGTAATTTCACAAAGCTCATTATGAGCAAGTCGTAGTTCTTCGGCGAATAGATCTAAAATCTGATCATCATGTTTAGCGTGGAACTG
>NZ_CANRIC010000054.1:0-14796 GCF_947630565.1 uncultured Paenalcaligenes sp. | reverse complement strand
TATTTCAATACCTTTGATCGTGTAGAGCATGATGTGGCTCAAACCGCAGCTGACACGTACACGGCAACAGTACATGCGCCCGTATTAGATATTTTTATCTTTATTGGTGTGCCCACAGAGATTCTGAATCAATATACTGCCTTGACAGGTCGAGCCGGTCAGCCTGGTTTATGGCCAATGGGGGTATGGCTGGACCAGCAGCCAGATCAAAGTCCAGAGCAAATTCATGCGCAAATAGAGCAGTTAAAAACCTTGCAGGTAGGGGTGGATGTGGTGAATTTAGCACCTCCTGCCGTGCTGGGTTTTGGGCCTGATCGTCCTTTGTTTGATTGGGATACATCTAGGATTGGTGATGTGCGTGAAAGCATGCCCGCCGCCGAAGATGCCCAGTTTAAATTTTCGGCGTATACCTTTCCTGGCGTGTTGGCTGGGACATCCATGTATGACGAATGGGAAGACCGCGGCTGGCTATTAATTAACGATGATGATGGTGCAGGTTATGTGTTTGAGGGTAATGCCATTACCGGTGGCAAAGACTTTGCACTATTAGATCTAACCCATAAAGACGCGTATAAATTATGGGTTGAACGATTACGCCAGTCGTATGACGAGGGCTTAGGTGCTGTCGTCTGCAATACCCAGTATGCTATTCCAGATAGCATTACGGCTCGGGGTGGTGAAACCGGTGCAATGCTACGCACGGTTTATCCATTATTGGCAAGACAAGCCTTATTCGATGCGTTTGCGGGGCATAAAACACCCCAAGAGGGCTTAGTTGCTAGTCGCGATTTATATCCTTCAGCGCATCGCTTTGCTTGGCAGCTTGGGCCTGATGTCACCAATGATTGGCAAGGTTTAGCCACGACATTGCAGGCCGCTTTATCAACGGGTAATAGTGGTGTAACAGCACAGACTCATCAGATAGGCTCTGCGAATCAACCCACAGATAAGATGACGCCAGAGCTGTTCATCCGCTGGTTGGCTATGGGTGTATTTTCGGCTAATTTCCACTTTCAGGCGGTTGACGGGCTGATGCCGCAATCATTTGATGAAAAAACCCAAGAGTTAATCGCCCATTGGCTACGTTGGCGTTATCGTTTAGTGCCCTATGTATTAGGCATTATCGAGGAATCAGTCCGTTGTGGTTTACCAGTACAGCGCGCCTTAGCCCTAGAGTTTCCTGATGATCCCGAGGTCGCTAATTGGTCTAATCAGTACATGTTAGGGTCTACCTTACTTGTGGCCCCATTTGTACAGCCAGGTGATGAAATTGAGGTTTACTTACCTAAGGGCAGTGACTGGTGGGATTTGGCCACAGGTTGGCGCTACGAGGGTGGTTCACGTTGGATCGTTAAAGCTGGGCTAGATCGTCTGCCGGTTTTCGGTCGCGAGGGACAAATGTTATGTCTAGGTCCCGAGGCCTTGAATACCAGTGAATTTAATTCAGCTCGCTTACTAGAGGAAGTCTGGATGTTTGGTATGCCTGAACACAGTCCTGCGGTCATGCGTAATAAAATACGTGTGATGCAAATGCAAGGTTCGAGCTATATCAAAGGTTTAGAGGGTTTGAAAATCCTACCTTCCGAAGGCTTAGAGGTAAAGCGCCGTGGTGCCGAGGTCCGTATTTCTCGTGCTAGATAGATTATTTGTCGGTTTTTTTTAAAAAATACTGTACATCTTAAAAAAACATGCTATAGTTACGTCTTTGCTTCACACAGCACTGCGCTGCAGGGGCAAGGACGTAATTTTCGCAGTGGTTTTTTTCGATACCGAGTTGAAAAAAACTCTTGACAACAAAAAGTCGTCATGCAATAATTACATCTTTCGGTTGGGTCGTTAGCTCAGTCGGTAGAGCAGCGGACTTTTAATCCGTTGGTCGCGCGTTCGAGTCGCGCACGACCCACCAACCCGAATTCAAAAAAAAGCCCAGTTCATTGAACTGGGCTTTTTTTATTTGTGGCGACGAATAGATACTCTTGATAGCTATTCGGATACATTTTTTGTAGTGAGCTGTGTTGTTCCGTTTTTCCCCAAAGCGTTTCCATCCGATTTTTTTCAGTAGTATTCAATAAAGGCAGCTCGTTTAGGCCTAATTCAGAGTAGTTGATCTCCATCCTCAATAGCGTGGTACCCGGCAGATAACTGGCGACGAGGTTGCCGCTTGGGGTTTCAGGGTCAATACTAATAAAAGAGTGAACCGCAGCTAACCAATACAACAAGTTTAAGGTCTGGCGTTCATCGTGCGTTTTTTCGCGTAAAATGGCACGCAGGGCAATGGCGGCCTCGTTAAAAGCGGTACGATAAGGCAGCATTTGCCAGGCAAGCTGTAAACGGCTGATCGGGTCGTTTTTATGCTCTTTGATGCGTTGTCGCCAATCGCTGCCTAAGGTTTGCAATAATTCTGGTACAGGCGAGTCAGTCTCCATGCAAAACCAAGGACTTTGTTCTGGGTTTAATCGTAGATGAAAAGGTTCTATCGTCTGTGTTAGCCACTTTTTCGGGGTGTTTTCTGCAGGGACTAGCTTAATACCCTGTAGTTGGTCTTGAAGCCGCATAAGTACACGCTGGATTTTTTGATTAGCAGGCAGTTGTCGGGCTTGTTCGATCACAGAGAGACTACGACGAATCAGATCAGGGTCAAGTCCTATATGTTGTTCTTGGGCAATACGCCAAGCGTGTTTCAAGGCTGATATGGCTTGATGCATCAGGTGTAATGGATGATTGTTGAACAAAGGATTAAAAACAGTCATTACTCTGGTCCTATATGATTTAAAAACGTTTAAAGCTTTTTACCTACCTGAGTGATAATTATTACGCACCATTCCATTTTTTTAAGAATAGATGCCTAATTTAAATGTAAATAAATTTGATTTTAGTTTGTTTTTATAGCTAAAAGTAATAAGTAATCAATAAGTAGTCAGCTAATGATTACGCACTTTATGGTAAATTTTGTTTTTCATTACAGCATATTTGCTGTTTATTGATAGGTGTATCCGTTGATACGTTTAGAACAGATCTATAAAAATTATGTGTCAGGCAGTAAACAGGTCACTGCATTGGATGGCATCAATCTGCATATTTCTGCAGGCGAGGTCTTTGGCATTATTGGACGCTCAGGGGCAGGGAAAAGCACACTGATCCGTATGCTGAACCTATTAGAGCGTCCGACGACGGGCGATGTTTGGTTAAACAACGAACAAATTAGTGCGTTAACGGATGCCCAACTACGCACCGTACGCCAGAAAATTGGAATGGTATTCCAACATTTTAATTTACTGCAAATGCGCACGGTTTTGGATAATGTGTGTTTTCCTTTGCGACTAGCGGGTTTAACTCGCGCACAACAACGAGAACGTGCGCTAGAGGTACTGGAGCTAGTCGGATTAAAAGATCATGTGAATAAATACCCGCGCCAACTATCTGGTGGGCAACAACAACGGGTCGGTATTGCGCGTGCTTTGGCAAATCATCCCCAGCTTTTGTTATGTGATGAGGCGACCTCAGCCTTAGACCCAGAGACAACCCAGTCTATCTTACGATTGCTGTCTGAAATCAATCAAAATTTAGGTATTACGATCGTTTTGATTACGCACAGCATGGATGTGATTCGTTCTATTTGTGATCGAGTGGCGGTGATTGAGGGTGGAAAACTCGTTGAGATAGGACCGGTTATGGATGTGTTTTTACATCCACAACATGCCGTCACACAATCACTTCTTACCGAAAGTGGGATGGATACTGATGGTTGGCAAAGTTTTTCTCAACAAGTTGAAGGGCGACTATTACGATTAAGCTTCAGAGGCGAGGCCACCTCAGCCCCTGTCTTAAGTCAAATTAGCCGGGAATTCAACGTGGATTTAAGTATTTTGCAAGGGGCTGTGAGTCGTATTAAAGACACACCTTATGGTCAGCTAGTCGTAGCCGCAAAAGGGGATTTAGAACAGTGGCCAGAGGTAGAGGCTTTATTAGCTCAGCATGGTATTGATTGCGAGGTATTGCGACCATGAATTTTGATAATGTAGATTGGCCTTTAATTGCAGAAGCCACCACCGATACCCTATTGATGACTGGGTTTTCATTGTTATTCACCATCATTATTGGTTTACCTTTAGGCGTAGTTTTATTTCTTACGGCTAAAGGCCAGCTGATGGAGAACCGTGTTTTGTATCAGACGCTCTCTTTACTGGTAAATATTTTGCGTTCTGTGCCTTTTTTAATTTTGCTGATTGTCATGATCCCGTTAACGCGTGTTTTAGCGGGGACGCCCTTAGGCGTGGCAGGGGCGATACCACCATTGGTCGCTAGTGCAGCGCCTTTTTTTGCTCGATTAGTCGAGAATGCATTAAAAGAATTAGACCCTGGCGTCTCAGAGGCCTGTAGAGCCATGGGCGCAGACCCTAAACAAACCGTCATGATGGCGCTTTTACCAGAGGCCACGACGGGTATTTTAGCCGCCATTGTCATTACGGCTATTACTTTGGTCGGTTATTCCGCTATGTCTGGCGTCATTGGTGGCGGGGGCTTGGGCGATTTAGCATTACGATTTGGTTATCAGCGTTATCAAAGTGATGTCATGCTGGTCACAGTGGTTATTTTAGTGGTATTGGTGCAGCTATTGCAGATGTTTGGTGACAAGCTGGCTGCCTTGATTCAAGGTAAAACCCAATAACCTGTCTTGTTTTTTTGAATATCTAGGAGTATATCGATGAAAAAACTATTTCCTGCTTTTGCTTTGTCTTTAGCTGCCTTAGTTGTTGGTTCTGCTCATGCTGGTAAATTAACCGTAGCAGCGACACCCGTACCTCATGCTGAATTACTTGAGTTCGTTAAACCTGCTCTGGCAGAGCAAGGGGTAGAGCTAGACATTAAAGTGTTTACTGATTACGTACAACCTAACGTACAGGTCGCTGATGGCTTATTGGATGTTAACTTTTTTCAGCACAAACCGTACTTGGATACCTTTAACGAAGGGCAAAAGGCCGAGCTGGTATCTGTAGGTTTAGTTCACGTAGAGCCTTTTGGAGCCTACTCTAAAAAAATTAAAGAGTTATCGGAATTAAAAGACGGTGCATTGGTGGCATTACCAAATGACCCTTCGAATGGTGCTCGTGCTTTGCTGCTATTGCAAAAAGAAGGCTTAATTGAATTAAAAGATCCAACGAATATTTTGGCAACCTCACGTGACATTGCTAAAAATCCGAAAAAATTGAAATTCAAAGAATTAGAGGCTGCGACATTGCCACGAGTATTGGTCGATGTGGACTTGGCCTTGATCAATACTAACTATGCTTTAGAAGCCGGTTTAAATCCACTTGAAGACGCCTTGTTTATCGAGGGGGCAGATTCTCCTTATGCCAATATTGTGGTGACACATAAAGATAAGGCCGAGAACGAAGACGTTAAAAAATTGATGGATGCCTTGCACTCTGATGCGGTACGCAAAGAGATCACTGATAAGTACAAAGGCGCCATTGTTCCTGCCTTTTAATTTGGTGAATCATTTAAGACAGACCTAAAAAAATCGCGGCCAATAAGCCGCGATTTTTATGTGCAGTTAAATCTACCGAGCGTTAATAATACGCATGGCAGCAGCACGTTGACTGCCTTCGGGGTAAACCTGAATCGTCACTTGACGAGCGGTCATACCAGAGGGGAGTTCTACTGAGCCTTGGGCGTGTAAGTAACGCCCTAATTTGATGTCAATGGGGTCAAGATCAATATAACCAGTACGGCCATTGGGATAGCGGCCCATGACATTAAAGTTCATCGTGCCTTTAAATTCTGGGGCATCGTCTTTATCTTGCATCAATAAAATAGTGTATTCTAGCTGCCCCTCAGCATTGACTAATTCCGCTGCTCGGATACCAGGAGATGTGCCACGCGGATCAGCTTGCATGGCGTTGGCAAATAATTGAATATCTTGCTCTAAGCCGGACACAATACTGTCGTGACGCTCTAGGCGATCTTTAATGGAGTCCACCTGAGTCAAGCTGTCATCGCGCTCGCGTTCAGCTAATGTAATCTGTGATAGCAAGCGTTGATTTTCAGCTTTAGCACTATTGAGCTCATCGTGTAGTAATTGAGATTGCTCTACGGTTAGCATGGGAGGGCCATAACTCTTTTGTATAAAGAGTAAGCCGCCAGCACCCAAGACCATGCCAGTAATCATTAACACTAGCCAACGGGGGATACGACGCTTACGACGTGTATGGCCATAAGCGGTGGGTTTGAATACGGGTCGTTTGGAACCTAGCATGGGGCGAATCGTTCCTGTAGGTAATGGTGTAAAGTGAAAAAAAGCCTAGGGGCCGTCAGAAATCATAGCCTGTTAAGGCTTTAGAGCCAAGCTTTGTTCTATTTGTTGCAATCGTTCTGGGGTACCTATATCTGCCCATTCACCATGATAAATAGACCCCAAAACTTGGTGTTGATTAATCGCTGTTAGCAGTGGATCGCGCAGAGGCGTTGGGGTTGAGGCCGAAACGGAGTCAAAAAAATCAGGGCTAAATACCCCCATGCCGCTATAGGTGTAATTGTTTGTTTCGCCTTTAGGTTGCACGCGCATTTGAGCAAAACCAAAATCCCCATTTCGATTGTGCTCAGGATTTGGAACCAAAAGTAAATGTGCTAAAGCAGACTGAGTGATTAAGGACTGCCCCATATAAGCCGCTAGCTGAGGATTCCAATCACACCAGATATCAGCGCTTATGACTAAAAAAGGGTCCGTACCTAAAAGGGGTAAAGCATGTTTAATACCTGCGGCAGTTTCTAGGGCCTTTGGTTCTGCAGAGTACTGAATTATCGCGCCATAACGTGATCCGTCGCCTAAGTAGTCTTCGATTTGACTACCCAACCAGGCATGATTGATAACCAGCTGGGTAATACCCGCGTTAACAAGACGATCAATATGCCATTCGATCAATGCCTTATTGCCAATTTTTAATAAGGGCTTGGGCGTGTGATCGGTTAAGGGGCGCATACGAGATCCCCTGCCGGCAGCTAAAATCATGGCGCGTAAACTCATTAAATCGTCATCCCTAATACGGTTTGTTTATTTTCTAAACGATCAAATAATCGGCGTAATGGGTTAAATTCCTCGTAGCGCACGACCACTTGGCGTAAATACTGGTTTACTCGTGGCATGTGGTCTAAATAGTGATGCTTACCATCACGTATAGATAAACGGCTAAATACCCCTAGTATGCGTAAGTTACGCTGTACGCTCATCCACTCGTAGGCACGATGAAATTC
This sequence comes from uncultured Paenalcaligenes sp., assembly GCF_947630565.1. Classification (NCBI taxonomy): domain Bacteria; kingdom Pseudomonadati; phylum Pseudomonadota; class Betaproteobacteria; order Burkholderiales; family Alcaligenaceae; genus Paenalcaligenes; species uncultured Paenalcaligenes sp. Next base: position 7,545 of record NZ_CANRIC010000054.1, on the reverse strand, counting down.
AGCAAAGTCGGTATCAATGTCTAAGCCAGCCAGGTGCGCGGCTTGCCAGTATCGGATAGCCCAATCGATTTGTTGATCTTCGTCCCATGTGTAGCGCGCATCCATCACCATAGAAGCCAAGTCATAGGTGATCGGGCCAACGACGGCATCTTGGAAATCAATGAGGCCTGGCTGTAATGCAGAATCAGTAGGCATCATGATGTTTGGTGAATGAAAATCACGATGTACCAGCACCTGACCGTGTCGTACGTTATCCGCGACTAAGGTTTCAAAAAGCTGGCTGAGGTTTTTCTTTTCAGTCTCAGTAAGTTCTGTTTTACAGTATTGCTTGATGTACCATTCCTCGAATAGCTGTAATTCGTCTAGCATCCGTGCAGCGTCATAGACAGGCAGGTCGGTTGTGTCTGCCTGTTGCATACGGACAAGCTCTTGGATTGCTAATCGGTACATGGCTTGTACTATAGCGGGGTCGGTGGTGGTTTGTAATGCATGATAAAAATTCTCTGTGCCTAAATCGCTAAGCAACATAAAACCCTGTTCAGCATCATAAGCTAAAATTTCAGGCACTTTAGCTCCGACCTGAGCCAGACGGGCTTGCACATCCACAAAAGCCTCGTTGTTTTCATGGCTAGGAGGGGCATCCATCACAATACGGGTGAGGGCTCCGGCTTGTAGACGATAATAACGCCTAAAGCTGGCATCACTGGATGCGCTATGTAGTGTTTCTAGGTCAAGTTGAAATGATTCGGCAATAGATTTAAGCCAATTCATCAAAGATTGTTGACGTTGTGCTGCAGTATCTTGCATAAAAAAGGACTCAAAGCAAATAAATTTAACCGTTTAGGTGCCGCGATGCGCTAGGCTTCTCTATAATAGCCATTTGTTGTCTACGCATCATACGGATGATTTGTGTTTAGGCGAATTTTTTCAAAGGACGCAATAGTTGTGCGAGCTGTTTGGACTGCCCTTACAATTTTAGCGGGTTTAGGTACAGATGTTGCCTTAAACACTGCTTTTTCCTCTGAGCCACGTATGCCGCAGCTCAAGGCCGCGTCACATTTGCGCGTGCAATCTGTGGCTGAAGACAATATTTCCGTCTATTTTACTGCGGATAACTTAGAACGCACAGAAAACGGTCAGGTTATCTTAACCGGTGACGCCCAGGTACGTCGTATAGACTCAGTTGCCAAAGGCGATGAAATTAACTATCAACAAGATAGTGGTGATTTAAAAATTCGCGGTAAAGGAAGTCTAATCCGTGACGGTTCAATTATCCGTAGTGACACTATTGATTACAACATCAATAGCGAAACAGGACACATAGATCAGCCGACTTTTATGTTTGGTGGGGCAGGAGGATCTGGCAATGCCCTAGAGGCACAGATGATGTCTAAAGATCATCTACGGATGAAAACCGTTGAGTATACAGGTTGCCCCTGTCCAGCTCCGTCTTGGTTTATTCGTGCGCCACAGGTGGACTTGTACAACGATAAAAATGCCGGTGTTGCTAAGCACGGTGTTTTGTACTTTAAAAATGTCCCCATTTTGTATTCGCCTTATTTGACGTTCCCACTACGTGAGGAACGAAAAAGTGGGTTTTTAATGCCTGCTTATGGGTATTCATCCAACTCGGGTCTTGAGTTTTCTGTACCGTACTATTTTAATATTGCCCCTAACTACGACGCGACATTAACGCCTCGCTATCTAAGCAAACGTGGTTTGCAAATGCAAGGTGAATTCCGTTATTTAGGGCATAGTTATAACGGGCAGTTAGTTGGCACGTATTTAAATAATGATAAAAAAACAAAAACAGATCGCTGGTCTTTATCCGCAGAACATAACCAGTCTATAGGGGGTGGGGTAGGTTTTGCGTATAACTATAGGCGGGTATCTGACGATAACTTTTTTAGAGATCTATCGACATTTGGTGTAAACCAAGCCTCTGTCAATGAGCTGCTAAGTGATGCACGTTTTTATTGGAGCGGGGCGAAATATTTTAATGCCGCCTTATCGGTTTCTAAATACCAAACCCTACAGGACGAAGAATCCTGGTATAGACGGCCTGAATATGACCGCTTACCTCAGTTCGAACTGCATGGTGTGCGTCATAACTGGAATGGGTTTGATCTAGAGTCCCATAATTATGCGACTCGCTTTGTGATGCCTTACTACAAAGGCAGCTTACCTGCTTTTGATCAGTACAGAAATACACGCTTAGCACCAAACAGTACACGGGTGTCGTCGTATTCAACCTTAGCCTACCCCATAATTAGGCCCGCCTGGTATATCACTCCTAAACTAGGCTTGCATCTTAGTCATTATGATACGGACTGGAAATCGGTCAGCAATATTGCGCAACGAAATCTACAGCGCAATGTTAGTCGCGTAGTCCCGCTGTATTCATTAGACGCTGGGATGACATTTGAAAGAGACACCTCATTATTTGGTATTGATTCTATACAGACTCTGGAACCCAGGTTGTACTACTTATATGTACCTCATCGTGAACAAAATGACATTCCTAACCTGGACACAAGTATTGCTACCTTTAATTTCTCACAAGCATTTAGTGAGAATATCTATAGTGGTGGTTGGGATCGTATTGCAAATGCAAATCAATTGACGTTGGGTTTAACAACACGTTGGCTAGACGCGGATACGGGCTTTGAGCGCGTAAGCCTACAAGTCGCACAGCGACTGCATTTTCAGCACCAGCGTGTTTTCTTGCACACGTTTGCACCACACGAATACCCGCCTGAGCGCACCCGATCTGATTATCTTTTTGGCGCTCAAGCCGCATTAACAGATGATTTCACGGTACGCTTTGATGCTCAGTTGAATCCAGAGACACGTGATCGGAACCGAATGAGTGCTGGTGTCCGTTGGAGTCCTAAACGCTTGGCGACTATTGCGGCCTCTTACCGCTATGAGCGTGACCCGCGCGCCTTTGATAATCCTCGTTATCAATTTAGCAGAGAAGACGAAGAGCGCACTAAAGAACAGCTTTCACTAACTACTCAGTGGCCCTTAACGAACCGTGTATATGCCTTAGGCCGAGTCGATTACTCCCTCCAAGAAAAACGGAGTACACAAACTATTTTAGGTTTTGAATATAAAGGTGATTGCTGCTGGACTGGGCGTTTTGTGGTACAACGTTACGCCGTTTCCGCACAAAAAAGTAATAGCGCTGTTTTCCTACAATTAGAGCTCTCTGGCTTAGGGTCTTTGGGTACTGATCCAATGAGCTTATTGCGTGAGCGTATTGTGGGTTATGAGTCCGTGAATCCATCCATACCAGAAAAAACCACTTTCGAGAGGTACGAGTAAATGCAAGTACATCAGTTAACACGCCATTTGATTTTGGCATTGGCAACGGCCGGTGCGGCGTTTTTAAGCACAGTGCAAGCACAGAACGATAGTTTTGCTCCAAACCATGCTGATGGTATTGCTGCAATTGTGAATAAAGATGTGATTACTCTCAGAACAGTACAACGAGAGGTAGAGGCGGTCAGTAAAAATTTGGCAGCCCAAAAAATTCCGGTACCCGATCAAGCTGTTTTACAAAAGCAGGTATTACAGCGTTTAGTCGATGAGCATTTGCTCAAACAAGAAGCGGCTCAAATGGGCCTGTCGGCTGACGGTGTGAATGTAGAAGAAGCCGCTGAGGTAATTGCATCACGTAATAATCTTACTGTGGCTCAGTTACGCAAAGAGATAGAAAAAGGCGGACTGTCATGGGATAGTTACTTACAAGGCTTACGCCAAGAAGTCTTGATGGATCAAATTCGTCAGCGCGTGATTGATCCACGCATTAGTATTTCTGATTCTGAAATTGATGCTTTTTTGAAAAGCCAAGGTATCGATCCGGACTCTACCAAAACAACACCTCAAATAAATGAGATTTTTGAATTAGCACAAATTTTAGTGCGTGTCCCAGACGGGGCGAGTTCCGCCACACAGGCCGAACTACGTCGCAAAGCAGAGACCTTACTGCAACAAGCCCGTCAAGGGGCTGATTTTGCAGGCTTAGCTGCCGCCTCATCGGATGGCTCTGAAGCACTTCAGGGCGGAGTCATGGGTGCTAGACCCTTAGAAGGTTGGCCTGATGCATTCGCAAAAGCCATTCAAAGCACGTCTAAAGGTCAGGTGGCTGATTTAGTTCGTAGTGGTGCGGGTTTTCATATTCTAAAAGTAGTGAATCGAGGACAGGCGCAGACAGCTGCTCATGCGGCCGACCAAGAGTTCATCGTAACTCAAACGCATGCACGCCATATTTTAATTAAATTTAACCAAATTACCTCTGATACTCAGGCTCAAAAACGGATTGAGCAATTGGCAGACCGTCTACGTAATGGCGAGGACTTTGAGGAGTTAGCCCGAGCTTACTCGGATGATGCGAGTGCGCCTCAAGGCGGAGACTTAGGTTGGTTACATCCAGGTGAAACAGTTCCTGCCTTTGAGCAGGCCATGGATGCGTTAACCATAGGGCAAATTAGTGAGCCGGTGCGTTCACAGTTTGGTTGGCATATTATTCGGGTTGATGAACGCCGTGATCGTAACGTAGGAAATGAATATCGCCGTATGCAGGCTCGTCAAGTCTTACATGATCAGCGGGTAGAGCCCGCCTTTGACGATTGGTTTAGTCAAATCCGCAGCCAAGCTTTTATTGATAATCGTTTAGATCCTGAGTCCAGCTCTGGACGTCGTAAATAGGAATTTCATGCAACAACATCAGGCGCGCAAGCGCTTTGGCCAAAACTTCTTGCACGATGAGGGTGTGATTCACCAAATCGTGCGTGCTATTGACCCACAGTCAGCCGATAAGCTGATAGAGATTGGGCCTGGGATGTCGGCGTTAACGCAGCCATTATTTCAAGCCGTAGATCAGCTGACCGTCGTTGAAATTGACCGTGATCTGGTTCAGTTTTTACAAAAAAAATATGCAGCAGAAAAACTAACTATTATTTCTGCTGACGTATTAACGGTGGACTTTGCACAGTTCGGTGATGGGCTGCGTATTGTAGGTAACTTACCCTACAACATTTCTAGTCCATTACTGTTTCACCTGATGCAGTATGCCGATCAAATTGTTGATCAGCACTTTATGCTGCAAAAAGAAGTGATTGATCGTATGGCAGCGAAACCGGGCGACCCGTTATATGGTCGTCTGTCAGTGATGTTGCAATCGCGTTATCGCATCATCAAATTATTTGATGTTGCACCGGAGTCATTTACGCCAGCCCCTAAGGTTATATCTGCAGTGGTGCGTATGCGCCCCTTAAAGGCAGATCGACCACAGGCTAAAGATGCCGCTGTCTTTGAAAAGGTGGTGGCCCAAGCCTTTAGCCAACGCCGTAAGATGTTGCGCGGAGTATTGGCTCAGTGGGCAGACCATATTGATTGGGATGCCGTAGGCATTGCCCCTACTGATAGGGCGGATGCCGTTGGGCTATCGCAGTTTATTGCCCTCAGTGATATGTTGACGCCACTGCTAGCAAAAACAGAAAAATAGTCAGTCGGTTTTAGCCATAAAACCAATAGCTCACTGCAATCGCCGCAGCCATGCCTGCGGCGTCTGCTATTAGGGCGCAGCCAATAGCATGACGTGCTCGTTGAATGCCAACTGCACCAAAGTAAACCGCCAACACATAAAAGGTGGTTTCGGTACTTCCTTGAAAGGTAGCGGCTAATAAAGCAGCAAAGCTATCCACTCCGTGATGTTGCATTGTCTCAATCAGTAGCGCGCGGGCAGCGCCACCAGAAAAAGGACGCATCAGAGCCGTAGGTAGAGCATCCACAAAACGGTTATCCCAGCCCGCACTGTCTACCACCCACCGAATACCACTTAGGGCGATTTCTAGTGCACCAGAGGAGCGTAATAAGCCAATGGCACAGAGCATAGCCAATAAATAGGGCAATAAATCACGGGCAACGGCATAGCCTCCTTTGGCCCCCTCAATAAAACTGTCATAGAGTGGGATCTTTTTACGCCAACCGACAAATAAGAAAAGAAAGATCACCGCGAAGAGGCTCAGATTACCCAGAAGTGATGAAAAGTGATTCAGAGCACTGGCGGTTAACGTGGCTAAACTGGCCATGAAAATGGCAAGTAGTGCTATTGCCGTACCAAACCAGAGCAATAAAATGGGGTCCCAAAGACGGATGCGTTGTACGATGGCTACGGCAAGTAGACCGGCAACGGAGGAGGCGGTGGTGGCCAGTAAAATAGGTAAAAACACCATCGTTGGGTCAGGTGCACCTTGTTGTAATCTGTACATGAAAATACTGATCGGCAAGAGTGACAAGGCCGACGTATTTAATACTAAAAATAATATTTGCGCATTGGTGGCTGTTTTTGGATTGGGATTTAATTCCTGTAAAGCGCGCATGGCTCGCAGACCAATAGGGGTGGCCGCGTTATCTAAGCCTAAGCCATTTGCTGCAAAATTTAAGGTAATGAGTCCTAGGGAAGGGTGTCCAGCAGGCACCTCCGGCATTAGGCGACTAAATACAGGGCTGAGCCATTTTGCTAGTTTTTCGATTAGGCCCGCTTTTTCGGCTATTTGTAGAAAGCCTAGCCAGAGGCTAAGCGTGCCAAAAAGCACAATCATAATATGTACTGAAAGATCAGCCATTTCAAACAATGACTGCACCATCTCGGCAAAAATTTGAGCATTCCCTACCACTAGCCATTGATAAAGACTACTGCCCGCAGCCAGTACAAAAAATAATAACCACAGCGTATTTAACATAAATTAGGCTCTATCACTCATAGGTCATGCACAAAAAAGCGGGCATTCTGCCCGCTTATAGCTTGGGTCGTAACGTGTTTAGTCCTCACGGCCTTTGGCTTGAATTAATTCAATTTTATAGCCATCCGGATCTTCTGCAAATGCAATTACGGTATTGCCATGCATCATGGGGCCAGCCTCACGTACGACTTTGCCACCTTTGGCTTTGATTTGCGCACAGGCTTCGTAGGCGTCTTCAACCTCCAAGGCGATATGACCATAACCGTTTCCTAAATCGTAGCTTTCCGTATCCCAGTTATGTGTGAGCTCTAAAACGGTGGTATCACTTTCATCGCCATAACCCACAAAGGCTAATGTGAATTTGCCATCAGGGTAATCTTTTTGACGTAGAAGCTTCATGCCTAATACATCGGTATAGAAATCCAAAGAGCGCTGTAAATTGCCAACGCGAAGCATGGTGTGAAGAATACGCATAAGTAAAACTCCTGAGCAATTAAAATAAAGGCAAACTCGCAGGATCAAACTGTTTGAGTTGCTGTCTAGAGGTGTAGAAATCGGGTAGAAGTCGTTCGACCTCTTGCCAAAAGGCAGGACCATGATTCATCTCTTTGAGATGAGCGACCTCGTGTGCCACCACATAATCAATAATAGCAGGCGAAAAATGAATCAATCGCCAGTTAAGCATAATAGTACCAGCGCTAGAACAAGAACCCCACCGTTTAGCAGGGCTGGCAATACGCCAGTTTTTAAAGAGAGGGGCATATTCACAATCACGTAAGAAATGCTGTAGACG
>NZ_CANRIC010000053.1:0-15260 GCF_947630565.1 uncultured Paenalcaligenes sp. | reverse complement strand
CAGCGCTGAGTCTGGTCAATCTAGGCAAGCACAGAACGAATCTGGCATGCCTCGCCCTTTAGGGCGGGGTTATTGACGGGTTATGCCTTTGTTAACGAATCCCAGTCAAGAGCAAGCTCAGAGAGCGCCAGACGTTGATGCCCATTACGACCCGTGACGGTGCTGGCGTACCACATAGCGTGGATAATGGCTTGTTCTGTGGCTTCTGCCACAGCCTCGAATAAGGCATCAAGTTGGGTTTCATGCAGTAAGGCTGGGGCTTGGTCAGGTTCGGTAGCCTCAGCGGATTGGGTATACGCCGTCGAAAAAGCCAAGGCAATATCACCACTGCCATGACCATAGACCGAGCCTGTTCGGGCCAAACCGGCTGCACTACGTCGCGCTAAACGAGATAGTTGACGCGCATCCACAGGTGCATCAGTGGCTAAAATCATGATGATCGAGCCTTTTTCAGGGCTAAGCGCAGGGATTTCTCCGGTGCTACTTTGCACCCAGGGTTCAATGTGCTTGCCTAGGCGTTGACCATTTAGGATGAATTGATGTGGACGGCCAAAGTTTGCTAAAACCAACGCCCCTACGGTGTAGCTGCATTGTTCCGTAGTCTGAGCCACCCGAGAGGCCGAACCTATTCCGCCTTTAAGGCCAAAACACGACATTCCACGACCTGCCCCTACACTGCCTTGTGCAAAGCTCGTATCGGCCTGCTCAACCGCGCTGCGGTAGTGTGCCTCGGTGATGGCCATGGCTTGAATGTCATTTAAATAGCCATCGTTACACTCTAAGACCAAGGGGTTAACGGTAGGCGCATTACGTCCAATTTCTGTATTTTGAGCGATGGCTTGGCGAATTTGGGCTTTTGCTACGTCACTGACTGAAAAGGTATTCGTCAGTGCAATAGGGGTTTCAAGCTGGCCTAGTTCTTCGACCTGTACGAGTCCTACACTTTTACCAAAGCCATTGATGATGGCTAGACCGGCAGGGATTTTGTGTAGAAAGGGGTTTGCAACAGGTGGAACGATAACGGTGACACCGGTCTGTTGATCTTGGTGCTGTAGCGTGTGGTGGCCGACTCGTACACCCGGTACATCAGTAATCGCATCTAAAGGGCCAGAGTCTAAGCCTCCTACACGGGGGGCAGTTTTATTTTTTGTCATCAGTCTATTTTTGGATCTAACGCATCACGTAGTCCATCACCTAATAAATTAAATGCCAGCACGGTTAAGAAAATAGCTAATGCAGGGAATAGCGCAACGTGTGGAGCTAACAGCATGTCAGAACGCGCATCGTTGAGCATGGCACCCCATTCGGGGGTGGGTGGCTGAGCGCCCATGCCTAAAAACGATAAGCTAGCGGCAGTAATAATGGATGTACCAATACGCATCGTGCCATACACCACAATGGGAGAGATGGTGCCAGGCAGAATGTGACGGAATAAAATGACCCAATCAGAAGCCCCAATGCTGCGCATGGCCTCGATGTACGTCATATTTTTAAGGGTGAGAGTGCTGCCTCGTACTAAGCGAGCAAAGGCGGGCACACTAAATACAGCAACCGCAATAATCACGTTGACCATGCTGGAACCAAGAATGGCCACTACGCCAATGGCAAGTAGAATACCTGGAAAGGCCAGAAGAACATCAGAGATACGCATAATAATGCGTTCCCACCAGCCCTCGTAGTAGCCAGCCAATAGACCCAAAGCTGTGCCCACAAAGGCACCTAAGGCAACAGAGACAAAACCGGCGGCGAGCGAAATACGAGCCCCCATAATAACGCGACTAAAAATATCACGACCTAAGGAGTCCACACCCATCCAGTGCGCCCATGAAGGGGGATCATTGAGTGAGTCGTAATCAAAGAAATTGGCGGGGTCGTAAGGTACTAACCAAGGGGCAAAAATAGCCACCAACACGAGAATTACGACAAAAGCGCCTGCACACATCGCGAGTTTTTGTTGGCGAAATTTGCGCCAGAATTCGCTCATGGGAGTGCGGATTTTTTCTTCTTCTATTGTGTTTGGGGTAGAGGTAACGGTTTGCATAAATATCCCGACTATTTATAACGAATGGTGGGGTTGATGACGCCGTACAGAACGTCTACCACTAAGTTAATAAGAATGAACTCAATAGAGAACAAGAGGATTAGCCCTTGAATAACGGGGTAGTCACGCATATTGACGGAGTCAACCAACAACATGCCTACGCCAGGCCAAGCAAATACCGTTTCTACAACAATGGAGCCACCCAGTAAAAAGCCAAACTGTAATCCCATCATGGTGACGACGGGAATGAGGGCATTTCTAAAGGTGTGTTTAGCGACGACGATGCGTTCTGCTAAGCCTTTGGCACGGGCTGTACGCACGTAGTCTTCTTTCATCACCTCAACAAAAGCGGCTCGGGTAAAGCGTGCCATCACCGCTGCAACCCCAGCGCCTAAGGTAATGGAAGGCAGAATATAGTGTTTCCATGTGCCTGCGCCCACAGTAGGGAGCCAGCCTAGTTCTACAGAGAAAACTTGCATGAGCACCATACCGAGTGCAAAGGCAGGAAAGGAAATGCCAGATACCGCAACCGTCATTCCCACACGATCAGGTAAACGGTTACGCCAAACCGCCGAAATAACACCGATGAGCAGACCAAAAATAACGGACCACACCATACTAGCTAGGGTTAGTAACAGCGTAGGCATTAGGCGTTCGCCAATTTCTGTAACTACTGCACGTTTTGTACGTAATGAATGACCTAAATCACCCTGAAGCAAGCGCTCAAAATACTGAATGAATTGGGTAGGCAAAGGCTGATCAAGGCCTAGTTGTTGGCGCACGAGTTGCACCGTGGCTTCGTCAGCCTCTGGGCCAGCGGCAAGACGGGCTGGGTCGCCAGGAAGGGCATGAACAAACAGAAACACCACCATTGCAACAAGAATCAAGGTGGGGATCATGCCAAGCAGTCGTTTAACGATATAGGTAAACATGGATGGTCCGTGACCCGTTAGGCCATAGAGATGACCTAACGGTTAAGCATAAAAACTAATCTTTAATATCAAGCTCTTTAAACTCAAAAGATCCGTCTGGCATGATGTTGAAGCCAGTGGTTTTTTTCGAGTGGGCAGAAACAAGCTCAATCGTTACAAGGTAAGCCCAAGGAGCGTCTTTCCAAGCTTGCTCTTGTGCATCAGCATAGAGTTTGGTTTTGGCTATTTCGTCGGTGGTTTTTAAGGCCTCGGCGATGTCGTTATCAACCTGTTCATTGCTGTAGTAAGCCGTATTGTTAAATGCGGGAGGCCATGCGCTAGTGGCTAGTAATGGACGAAGGGCCCAATCAGCCTCACCTGTGGAGGCAGACCAACCAGCGTAGTACATGCGTACTGGTGCCTCTTTGGCCTCTTTGGCTTGTTGTACACGTTGAACACGTTGACCTGACTCAAGCAGCTCTACAGAAGCTTTAATGCCGACTTGAGCAAGTTGCTGTTGCAAGAACTGTACGGCTTTAGCGGCAGTACCGTCATTGTAAGCAGACCACAGCGTGGTGCTGAACCCATCTGCATAACCTGCCTCTTTTAGCAGCTCTTTGGCTTTTGCTGGATCATAGGGCCACGGGTCCATTTTCTGTGCGTATGCCACACCCTGAGGGACTACACCTTGTGAGGGGAAGGCATAACCAGAGAAAGCAACTTTGGCTAGCGCTTCTTTGTTGATCGCGTAGTTAATGGCTTGGCGCACACGCACATCATCAAAAGGCTTGTGCTGCACGTTCATGGATAAGTAGCGCGCAATAATCGAAGGCGCCGCAACGACGTTGAGTTTGTCATTGTTTTGGAGACGCTTTGCTTGCTCGTAAGGAACAGGGTAGGCAACATCGACCTCGCCGGTCTGTAGTACGGCAGCACGCGTATTGTTGTCATTCACTGTGCGGAAAGTGAGGCTGTCAATTTTTGGATAGCCATCTTGCCAGTAGCCATCAAATTTTTCCATTTTCAGGGATTCAGCGGGCTTCCATTCCACAAATTTGAATGGGCCAGTACCGACGGGGTGAAAAGTGATGTCTTTACCCCATTTTTCTAACGCGGCCGGTGAAATCATCATGGCAGAGGGGTGAGCCAATGCGTTGATAAAAGGAGAGAAAGGCTCAGATAGAGTAATACGCACTACATGCGGTTCAACCACATCAATAGCTTGAACTCGGCTAAATTGGTTATAACGAGCCAAGGCATTGGATTTATCCAAAACACGCTCTAGGTTGACCTTAACGGCATTGGCGTCAAAGTCCGTGCCGTCATGGAACTTGACGCCTTTGCGTAAATGCAGCGTAAACACCGTACCGTCTTCGTTAGGCTCAACGCTTTCGGCCAATAGAGGCTGGATTTTTAGGTCTTTGTCAAAAGCAAATAGTCCCTCGTAATAGCCCTTTCCTACGGCTTGAGCCAAGGTAGAGTTCGTGTTGTAAGGGTCTAATGAGTCAAAGGTGATTTCCACTGCAACAGTGACATCTTTGGCTGCCCATGCGGCGGGCATGGCAAAAATACCGCCTGCCACCATACTGGCAAGAACCGTTTTTTTGATAAATTGCGATTTCATGTATTTATCCTCCTAAATACAAATTTAAAACCCGACATCGTGTTTGGCGACGTAATGTTGCCCGGACACATGGACTAAGGGTTGGACAGTTGGCTCATTGCCAATTTTACGAATAGGGCTAGGAATTTCGCCTGTGAGTAGTTTGCGCTCTAGGTGACGACGAGTTGGGTCGGCAATAGGAACGGCAGACAAGAGACGACGGGTATAGGGGTGCTGCGGATTTTCAAAAATATCGCGGCGTGTACCCACCTCTACTACCTGGCCTAAATACATAACAGCGACACGATGGCTGATGCGTTCTACGACAGCCATGTCGTGTGAAATAAACAAAAATGCAACACCGAGCTCTTGTTGTAAGTCGATCAACAAATTCACAATTTGTGCTTGAATAGATACGTCTAGTGCTGATACGGACTCATCGGCAATAACGATCTTAGGGTTCATCGCTAAAGCACGAGCAATACAAATACGCTGTCGTTGTCCACCCGAGAACTCATGTGGATAACGTTGTGCAGCGCTCGCAGGCAAGCCCACTTTTTCAAGCAGTTCTGACATGCGTTTTTGCGCATCGTTATGCGACATGAGCTTATGAATGAGTAGGGGCTCAATAATGGAGTAGCCCACCGTCATACGAGGATCCAGTGACGCGTAAGGGTCTTGGAAGATAAATTGGATATTGCGACGTAAATGCTGGAGGGCTTGGCCTTTAGCATGTTGAATCGCATGTCCATCAAAAATGATTTCGCCTTCTTGGCTTTCAACTAAGCGTAATAGTGAACGCCCAGTGGTTGATTTGCCACAGCCAGACTCACCCACAATGGAAAGGGTTTCGCCGGGAAATAGCTCAAAATTGACTTTTTCTACGGCGTGTACGCGATGTGTGGCTTTATTGAAAATGCCCGAGCGTATATCAAAGCGAGTAGAGAGCCCTTTGACTTGTAAAATAGGCTTGCTGTAGTCAGGGGCCTTGTCGCTGGGTTGATCTGCGTTTTTGCCTTGAGTCTCGTAGAGGTACGGATTATCCAAGGTGGGGAAACGGGCGGGCAAGTCTGTGCCAGTCATCGAGCCTAGACGAGGCACGGCTGCTAAAAGCGCTTTGGTATAAGCATGCTGAGGAGCAGCAAAAATTTGCTCAGCTGTGCCTGTTTCAACCTGTTCACCGCGCAACATCACTAATACGCGGTCTGCAATCTCGGCAACCACGCCCATATCATGGGTAATGAAAATAACGCCCATGCCCATTTCTTGCTGTAGTTCTCGAATCAATTGAATGATTTGCGCTTGAATGGTGACGTCTAAGGCGGTGGTGGGTTCATCAGCGATCAATAGTTTTGGTTTGCAGGCCAACGCCATAGCAATCATGACGCGCTGACGCATGCCCCCTGAGAGCTGATGCGGATAGCGATAAAGTACATTTTTTGCATCCGCAATCCGTACTTGATCCAGCATCTGCAGGGCGCGATTCATGGCCTCTTTTTGGCTAACCCCTTGATGCAGGCGTACTGACTCTGCAATTTGCTCGCCCACCTGAAAAATCGGGTTCAGCGAGGTCATGGGTTCTTGGAAAATCATTGCTACATCAGCACCGCGAATGGTACGCATTTGCGATTGTGACGCGGTGGCTAAATCTAAACGAGAAGACGGGCTACGCTGTAACAGCATTTGCCCATTTTTGATGATTCCACCGCCATACTGCACTAAGCGCATGAGAGCGAGAGAGGTCACTGACTTTCCTGAGCCAGACTCACCCACAATAGCCAACGTCTCGCTTTGGTTGACGCTAAAAGACAGATCTTTGACTGCGTTCACCACCCGATTGTGAGCATGGAAATCAACACTAAGGTGGTTAACTTCGATGATTCGTTGAGCCGCGGTTTGTTGGTTTTCTTGTTGTTGCGGGGTTTCAAGAAGTACATTACTCATTGTGAATAGCTACCCATGCGTCAGTTCCAGAATAAATAACGCCACGATACATACCTTCGGTATTAAATGGCATGGCGACACGGCCTTCGTGGTCAACGGCGATTAACCCCCCAGAGCCACCAATAGCACGTAATTTGTCATGCACAATATGCTCGGTGGCCTCTTGTAGAGACTTATTGGCATACTGCATTTGTGCTGCCACATCATGTCCGACGACTAAGCGCATAAAGGCTTCCCCAGTGCCAGTACATGAAACCGCACAGGTCGTGTCAGCATAGCAACCCGCCCCAATAATGGGTGAGTCTCCTACACGCCCTGGTAGTTTATTGGTCATACCTCCGGTGGAGGTAGCAGCAGCAAGACGGCCTTGGGCATCAAACGCAACAGCACCGACCGTTCCCATTTTTTTGTCTTCGTTTAAGGGGGCGTGTGCCTGGTCATGATCCAACGCCATTTTTTCTGCTGTGGCGCTATCGGCTTGCATGCGCGTTAACTGATCACGCCGGAAGTCGGTAGAAAAGTACGCGGGGTCTACTTGTTCTGCACCGTGTTCTACGGCAAAGCGTTCAGCGCCGGGGCCAACGAGCAAGACATGATCGCTGTGTTCCATGACCGTGCGAGCCGCCAAAATGGGATTACGTAGGTGCGAGACCATCGCCACCGCACCAGCATCGCGGTTCGTGCCATCCATAATCGCAGCATCTAATTCGTGAGTCGCATCACGTGTAAAAACAGAGCCGTGACCTGCGTTAAATAGCGGGGAATCCTCAAGCAGCCGCACCGCATGTGTAACGGCATCAAGCGCACTGCCACCGTTGAAGAGGTCAACACTGGCTTGCTGCAAAATAGCTTGCAAGGCGTCCTCGTATTGACGACGTAGCTCGGGCGTTGTGTCGTGTCGAGCAATAGCGCCAGCGCCACCATGAATGACAAGAACGGGTTTTGAGGTATGTTTATTCATAAATCCACGGCATAACAGATTCGGTTAAAAGGGCTGCGCGGGTGACAGAGTCTTCGGAGCGATGGGCAACAGCACAGGTCAAGCCCTCTATGAGGCCCAAGACGGCAGTGTCAGAGTTTGACAACATTTGCCTGCTGCTTTGGGCGTATAAACAGATAGAGGCTAAGGGTGCAATAGGTGATGAGGGTTTGTCAGTGAGAGCCAGAATAATGGCCTGTTTTTCATGGGCCACCTTAATGAGGCTGACAGTGTCTTTGATGTAGCGCGGAAAAGCGATGCCAATCACCACATCTTCGGGGGTGATGCGAGAAAGCTGGCGCGCGGCATGAGACACCCCGCCGGGGCCGGCGAGTGTCTCTACGTTAGGGCAATGTAGACTGAGGCCGCGTTGCAATAGGCCAGCTAAAAAGCCACTTGAGCCAAAACCCACTACGAAAATTCGCGGTGCATCCAAGATGGTTGTAACGGCTTGATCACAGGCCTCAGGACTGAGAGCTAAACGAGTTGCCTCGGCATTACGTTGATCTTCGTATAAAGAGGCCGCAAAAATATCGTAGCTTGAGGCGTTACGGGTGCGTTCAAGACGTAAGCGTTCTACAGGCTCAAGAGCTTGTTCAAAACCAGAGGCAAGGGCTGCGCGAAATAAGCTATAGCTTGTGTAACCCAGTACACGAGCAAACCGATTCGTGGTCGCTATAGACACATTACAGGCCGCAGCTAGCTCATCAATGGTCATCATCGCGACTTTAAATGGTGACTTAAGTACATAGTCAGCAATGCGTCGGTGTGAGGCGCTGAGTTGAGTGTTCTGACGGGCAATGCGCTCTGCGATGGTGAGAGAAACATCAGGCATGAGCAAAAACACAAAAAGAAAATTTATTTATATAACATTACCACTTATGAAAATAAATTATCGTCAGGAAAGACCCTAGTCAAGCACTTTTATTAAAACTTGATTTATTTTTCAAATCGTGCGTTAATAATAGGCTTAGCTTTAAATCAGCTAATCAAAAAATCTTCATTTTGCAACCTATGTTGGGTTGCCATGACATCGCGTTTTCTGACCCCCAAGCCTGCTTTAGCATATTTATGCCTTGCTTTTTAGGTTGATTGGTCGGCCCGATGCTTTCCAATTAATCTTTGCGTCTATGATTTTTTCACTCATGACGTAGCTATTGTCGTGCTTACGACAAAGGTTTTGTATGTCTTTTGAATCCCTAGGTTTGGCTGCTCCTCTTTTATCTGCACTACAAAAAGCAGGTTTCACTGAGCCAACGCCAGTCCAGTCTTCTTCTATTCCTAAAGCCCTTGAAGGCCATGATTTGATGGTTTCAGCGCAAACAGGTAGTGGTAAAACCGCTGCTTTTATGTTGCCTGCATTGAACCGTATTGTGGCTAACCCAAGCAAACAGCGCGGTGTATCCGTGTTGGTATTGGCTCCTACACGTGAATTAGCGATGCAGGTTGGCGAAGCCGCTAAAACCTATGCATCTAATTGCCGTGATTTACGTGTTGCCGTGATTGTGGGCGGTATGCCTTACGGTGCACAATTAAAAGCATTATCCCGTCGTGTTGATGTTTTGGTGGCAACACCTGGTCGTTTGATGGATCACCTTCAAGCCAAACGCGTTAAGCTAGATACGGTTCACACTTTAGTGTTGGACGAGGCTGACCGCATGTTGGATATGGGTTTTATCGAAGACATCGAGAGCATCGTAGCCCGTACCCCATCTGAGCGTCAGACATTATTGTTCTCCGCCACACTAGACGGTACAGTGGCTCAGTTAGCCAGCAAAATGATGAACAAACCGTTGTCCATCGAGGTCTCTGGTCATAAACAGAAACACGAAAACATTACCCAAGCCTTGTTGTATGCAGATAACACGCATCACAAAGAGCAATTGCTTGATCATTTATTGCGTGACGCTAAATTAGACCAAGCCATTATCTTTACTGCGACTAAACGTGGTGCTGATGAGTTAGCTGACCGTCTATGCGAAGAAGGTTTCGCAGCGGGTGCATTGCATGGTGATATGAATCAACGTCAACGCACACGTACTCTTGGTTTATTGCAGCGTGGTCGTCTACGTGTATTGGTTGCGACTGACGTAGCCGCTCGTGGTATTGACGTCCAAGGTATTAGCCATGCGATTAACTACGACTTGCCAATGCAAGCCGAAGATTACACGCACCGTATTGGTCGTACAGGTCGTGCGGGTAAAGACGGTTTAGCTTTTACGCTAGCAAATGTGTCCGAGCGCCATAAAGTACGTCGTATTGAACACTTCATTGGTCAACCTATTCCTGTGGAAACAATCCCAGGTTTAGAACCAACGAAAGCAGTACGTCCTACCTTTAAATCCCGCAAAGGCGGTGGTGGTGGCGCAGGTGCTGGCCGTCGTCGTCCTTCTTTCAGCAGTGGTGCTCCTAAAGCCGCTGGCGAAGGCCGTGAGTTCCGTGATAGTCGTCCAGCTCGTCCAAGTGGCAACGACACACGTCCAGTTGCTCGTGGCGATAGCCGCCCAGATTTCCGTGCTCCATCTGAAAATGGTGCTGCAAATGGCAAACCACGTCGTGACCGTAGTGCTAAACCTGGTAGCCGTCCTACAGGTGGGCGTCCAGGTAGCTTCGCAGGCAAAAAATCCGGTCCTCGTACCGGTGGTAGCCGCCCAGCACGCTAATCATTGATTAGATAGTAAAAAGCCTCACTGTGTAGTGAGGCTTTTTTGTGTTTAAAGCAAAGGGATTCCGATTGAGTTTTACCGAATTAGGTTAGGTAGCCCAGTAGCAATCCAAGGTGCGCTGAAGACTAAGGCAAGCACTACAATCTCAATAATTAAAAATGGGACGGCGGCACGGTAAATCTGAGTTAGTCGAATGGAGGGAGGCACCACACTTTGCATGACGATGAGTAGTAAGCCAAAGGGTGGGGTAAGCAAACCAATCTCTAAGGTAATTAGAATCATCACCCCTAACCAGACACTGTCTACCCCTGCTGCATTTGCTAAGGGCATAAAGAAAGGGAGGGCAATCATCATCATACTGACTTGGTCTAGCACCATACCTAAGACCAGTAAGATCGCGAGCATACCAATGACTAGCGTTACGGGGTTAAGCTCCATGCCTTTAATCAGACTTAAAAAGCCTGTGCTAGCACCAGAAAAGCTGAGTAACTGTGCAAAGGTGGTAGAAGCCGCCAAGATAAAGAGAATAATGACAGAGACTTTGGCGGTTTCAATCAGGCTAGTCCAGATGGCCTTTTTAGAAAGAGCACCGTAGAAAATAGTGGCAAGCACCGATGCTGTCACGCCAATAGCTGCTGATTCAGTCGGTGATGCCCAACCCGCTAACATAGAGCCAACGACAGCAATAAAGATGGCTAATAAAGGAACCACATCACGGAAAAAGGGTTTCCATTTTTCCCAGCCCTTAACATGAATCTCATCATCAGGATCAGAAGGGGCATCTTCAGGGCGCAAACGACTACGGACAATGACATAGCCTAAAAAGCCAATGGCCATAATAAGACCAGGCAAAATGCCACCAATCAATAGGCGTTCTATAGAGATACCAGCAAGGCTACCCAGCATGACGGCTAATGCTGAGGGGGGAATAAGCATGGCAATCCCACCTACCGCCATAATTGGCCCCATCGACATGGTAGGGTGATAA
This sequence comes from uncultured Paenalcaligenes sp., assembly GCF_947630565.1. Taxonomy (NCBI): domain Bacteria; kingdom Pseudomonadati; phylum Pseudomonadota; class Betaproteobacteria; order Burkholderiales; family Alcaligenaceae; genus Paenalcaligenes; species uncultured Paenalcaligenes sp. Next base: position 4,128 of record NZ_CANRIC010000053.1, on the reverse strand, counting down.
CCACGACGTTGCATTTCTGGCATCATGACTCCGCCCATCATGGCGGTATTCGCAATGGAAGAGCCGGATAAGGTGGCAAAAGTCGTACCCCCTAAAATACTCACAATCGATAGCTTGCCAGGTACGCGAGAAATCATGCGCTCAATGGCATTAATGGCTTTAAAGGCGAGCCCGGTATGAAACAGCACCTCTCCCATCAAAACAAATAAAGGAATAGGGGTTAATGAAAAGCTAGTGATAGATGAGGTGGTATTACGAACCCACTGAGCTAGGCCAGCCTCTTGGCCCAGAAACATCCAAGCCCCGATCAGATTAACCGCCAAGAAAGCAAACACGACAGGCGTGCCGATTGCCATAAAAAAGAATAGAGCCCCAAGCATGAGGGCTAAAGCAGATTGCCATTCCATGATTACACCTTAGTACGCAGGTCTGCAAACAGACGTCGAATAAACTCAATGGAGAGCAAAGCAGCCCCAATTAATAATGGTAGGCTGAGCCACCACTCAGGGAAAATGAGTTCTTTAAACACCACACTTCCTTGCTGATGCGCATCTAATAACACCATGAGTGACTGCTGGGTCAAGACACCACAAACCAATAAGCCAATGAGATTGCATAAAAGCGAGAGGAGACGTTGTAGCATTTTGGGCAAAATGTTAACCAGCACATCCACCCGAATATGACCATTGTGATAGAGCAGCCACGGAGCAGCGATAAAGGTGGCAATCATTAGCATGTATTCAGTAATCTCTACGCCAGCAGGAATAAGATCAATGTTCAGATTACGTAAAACAACATCGGCGGTGACAAGTAGGCTCATTAAACCAAACGTGACAGCAGCGATCGCTCCGCAGCTAGACATAATGAGGTGGTAAAAGCGGTTTGCACTGGGGGCAGGTATATCAGACATGATTCAACATATAAAACAGGATAAGGAGAAAAAAGCACCGTAGTCAGTACGATGCTTTTTTATTTTTCAAAGGATTAGGCAGGGTCTTTTCCAAAGAGTTTTTCTATTTCAGGGGCAGTAGATGGGCTAACTTTATGCAGGTTTTCCCAGCCCGCTTTGTAGGCTTTGTTGATTAAGTCCGCAGAGGCCTCGTCGGAGAGTTTAAGTACCTGTACGCCAGCGTCCTCTTGGCGTTTTTTCTCTTGTTCGCCTCGGGCTAGTTCGGGCTCATTCAGTGACTCTACCCATTCAATTTGTTTGGTTAAAAACTCTTTTTGTTCATCATTGAGTTTTTCCCAGCTTTTCTTGTTCATAAAGAAACTAACCTCGACGTTGTAGAAGCCAGGCTCAACGCGATATTTAGTTTTTTCTTGCCAGCCTAGATCTAATAAACCAACAGAAGGCCAGCCATAACCATCGACTACACCACGTTCAAGCGCTGTGTAGGTTTCGCCTGGGGCAATTTGCAGCGCGGTTGCCCCTAAAGAGCGCAATAAGGCAAGATAGACGGGCGTACTGCGGATTTTGAAGCCTTTTAATTCGGCTTTATCAATGGGCTTATTCACATACAGATGGTATTGCAAACCATCAGTGACCCGGGCTAACCACAGCATATTGGCTTTGTCTTGGTGGATTTGATCCATTAAGGCATGACCACCATTTTCGCGTAGTTCTTGAATACGACGATCGGTAAGTGTCATCGCTAAGGCTTCGGGGACTAAGTTGGCATGGAATACGGCACTGCTGTTTGCAAAGTCCACTACGCCAGAACGCACTGCATTCCCGACCTCAAAGGTAGGAATAGACTCTGGGCCACCTATCACTTGAATCTGTAGAATACCTTTGCCCTCGTTGTTGACCTTTTCTACGAAAGCATTGAAGCGCTCTGAGTAAAAAGCATCTTGGTTAAAGGCGGTGACGGCCTTTAAGGTCACTTCGGCAGCCTGTAGGCCGAAAGCGCTAAGAGCAAGTGCTGCCCCTAAGACAAAGCGTGTGGTTTTTTTGTACATGATGTTTTCCTGAGAACCCAAAGCAAAGTATGAATATTGATATGTTTATAGTTAAATATATTACAGATAAACTATTGGTTTGACTCTATAGGGTTTGTACGTATTTAGCTAAAAAGTGGTGAAAAAGAGCCTGTTAGAGAGCATTAGCGAGGTGATGCCCTTAGGGGCTAAGGTACAGTTTATGCGTCTACCGCCTTTGAGTCGTATTCCTATGCCTTTATATCTGTATGCCCTATTTCCCCTGCTGCTATTAAGCGGCTGTGGTGGTGCGCCATCATTTGCTATCGCTGGTTCTTATTTTCCTGCATGGTTAGTGTTCAGTTTCACATCCATCTTGCTGACACTCCTGATACGAGTCGTATTTATTCGCTTGGGCTGTAAGTTGGTTAGCTTGAGCTACCTCTATGGACGTGCCTACCCCTGCTTTAAAGCGTTCTTTTGCCGCGACTTCAAGGGCTTTAGAGTTAGCTAAGTGGGATTTAGCCACTGCGGACTTTTGGCGGGCTGCACTATATTCAAAAAACGTACGTGATACGTTAAAGATAATGGCTTGATGTGTGGCGTTAAATTTAACCTGACTTGCCAAAGCGATCTCAGTGGCAGCCTCGTGTAGGGCTGCGCGTTTCCCAAAATCAAATAATAACCATTTCACATTAACTGACGGCACGACCCCGCGAATAGATGAGTGAGTCGTCGAGTCGATGTCTAGAGGCCCTACCTCTATATCAGTATTGCGTTTGCTACGTTGATACCCGCCCACCACGCTAGCAGATAGCATGGGTAAATAGGTGGCCTTGACCATGCCTGTAGCAATAGCAGCTTGTTCTGCCTCTAGCCACGCCATGCGGGTAAGAGGATTGTTTTGCTGTGCTAAATGAATGATTTCAGGCAGCGTATACAGATGATCTTGCTCTATTTTGTCGGTTAGGGTGGGCTGTAATTGACGTAAATCGAATTGGGGTTCCACTGCAAAAGAGGCGACGCCTGATTCGGGCCCAACAGTGCGAATTGATTCCGTAGGAGCAATAAGAGGCTCTGTGGTGGGCAACATCGTGCAGCCCGTTACAAAGGTGCTTAAAAGTAATAAAGAAAAGGATCGCTGTATCACGGGTAGCCCACTTGATGATTTGGTATTTATTTTAATACGTGCAAGTGTACCGTTAACTAAGGGCGATAAATCAGTCTTTGCTTATTTTGATGAGTTAGATGGAGAGTTACTAGTTACTCGGATTTTTGCAAAGTAACGGAGGGCCGCACACCATACTGGCGTTGATAATCAACCGCGAACTGGCCTAAATGAGTAAAGCCAGCGAATAGGGCGATCTGGGTTACGGTGTGCTGCTGAGGGTCAGCATCCAGAAGTTGTTGGTGGGCCTGTTCTAAGCGCTGTTGTTTGACGTATCGCATAGGACTGAGGCCAACGAACTGTTTAAAACTGGCATACAGACTACGTGTGCTGATACCAACAGCGGCCGCAATAAGACTGACGGTAAGAGGGGCTGTGAGCTGCTGTTGAATATAGTCTTTGGCTTGTTTGATGACGTGTGGGGTGACGCGGAGATTGGGCGCCAGCTGTTGATTATGGGGCCAAATCTCAAACAAAGTAGCAAAGAAAGTGTCTTCAAGTCGCTGTATCGCCTGTGGGCTATCAAAAAGCACACCCTCAGAGGCCTCTGAGAACTGCCATTGCAATAGATGCCAAAGGCTTTGCCCTGCACCTTGTTGTAGTCGTTGTAATGGGGAAAACAGCAATGCGCCGTGTAGAGGACGTTGGTAGTGCTGTTGGAAAAACTGCTCTAGGCTGGATCGGCAGATACGCACGAAAAGCTTATTGGCTTGGTCGCTGTGTTGCATCTCAAATTCTTGATCGGGGTTCAACATAGATGCCATCGTTACATCATAGTTAAAGCGCTGATTATTGACTTGGATTTGCTCGTGCCCATCAATGGGAATCTGTAGTAGATAAAAATTTTCTAAAGGCTGAGGACGAATATGTACCGCTGCCCCATAACGCAACCGTCCAAAACCTAAGCGTGGACTAGGGCGGTAGTAGAGTTCTGTATTTAGTGCCTGATCTCGACGATAGAGTTGTAGGTCGTGAGGGCATAGCACAGCGGCAACGTGTGATTGGACCTGATCCAGATCAGTAGACTGCAGTTGTGCATAGCG
>NZ_CANRIC010000052.1:0-15756 GCF_947630565.1 uncultured Paenalcaligenes sp. | reverse complement strand
TTCACCTTGTAAATCAAGGAAAAAAAGCCACCAATTAGGTGGCTTTTGTTTTCTAATCTAGGGGTGACCTAAACGTGCCTTGAGCCAGCCAATCTAAATCACATTAATCCAAGCGAATTTCTATGCGGTTTGTTTGCCCTGCAAGAGGCTTCGCCTCAGGATTTTTTACCGCTAACTCCTTAAGTAGTAGCCGCCTTGCCAATAGCGACACACTGGCTTTTCCCGTCTGCGTCTTAGCAATGCAACGGAGTTTTACATAGACGTCTGAATTCAAACCTCTCACTCTAAAATGCACTTCTCTTGTCGTCATAGGCACAAAAGTCCGATAATGAGTCCAACTCAATTCAGAACGCACTGCGTCTCAAATTAGAAAAACCAAGTAAAAACGACGCATATTGCGCAAGTTCGTTACATCAAAACCTTTACCTAAACGCTCAGTAAGTGCATGAGATAGCTGTTTTAATTGTTGTGCCCCGTACTCTGCGCGCTCTTGTCCTTGCTGTTCCTGCTCAACAATGATTTTCCCAATCTGCCAATCGCTTTGCACCATGGCCTGGTTGACCGCATAACGAATCTGACCACGCGCTTTAGTAAAATCAAACGGCTGCAACAGCCAAATTACGGCCAGCTGCTTTGGCTTTGTACATAAGGCTATCTGCAAAATCAATAGATTCCTCTACTGATCTACTATTGGTAAAGACAGTGACACCAAATGAAGCAGTAACTTTTATGTCTGTTTGGTGTTTTTCAGAAAAAACACCGTTCTTTTCAATAGCTAGCCTTAACGATTCCACAGTTTCCTCAGCCTGACTTAGGGTGGTATTTGGCATAAAAAGAACAAACTCTTCACCTCCATAGCGATATATAGAATCCTCAGGACGAATTAATTGCTTAGCCTGTTTAACTACAGCGACTAGCACCTTATCTCCAACCGCATGACCATAGGTATCATTTATTTTTTTAAAATGATCCAAATCAAACATCACCACTGCAGAATTTAATTCTTCTTTTTGATAAAAAGCATAATGTTTACGCAAAGTATGCAGCATAGTCGTTCGATTTCTGGCCTTGGTCAATGGGTCATAGTCATTAATTTGCTCAAGAAGCTCATTACGCAAAAGCCTAAAACTGTACAGCATTTCGTCGATTGTCAGTTCAAACTGATCCCAGTCTTCTACAGAGATAGGCTGATCATCGACATGTTTTTGCAGTAATTGAGCTGCTTGAAAATGAGCTTGATGATGAGTTTGGGCTAACCTTAGAAAGGTTTGGTTGTTTTTCATAAATACTTTTTGATCAAAATTTTTATACCATTTACCAAATTCACAGAGCTCGTGTGAGTTTTCCAGCAGGTCAATAAAATCAGGCGTTAATTTAGTAATTAAATTACGTAGTATGTTCTTATGCCATTTGGAGTGATAGCTACGAGCTAAATTAATTTCATCAATAACTAAAATTAGCTCATCATGTGGTAATGATTGCATCATTTTTTCCATAAATTATTAGCTGTTATTATATTAATAATATTTGCTATTAAATAAACGAAAAGAGTATCGCTTAGCTGGATTATCCCAGCGATAGAAGATGAGGGCAGTAGTGGTTCAACCCTATAAATACGCACCCCAATGCCTACGCTGAGGATCGGGGCTGCATTCATTAAATCATGTGCAACCATGGCCACACAACTTAGGATTAACGGGGTAACAGCGCCCGCAAAAGCAAGATGATTCTTGTTGCCATCGGTTTATGCGTCGTGATGCTTGATCATGTTCGTCATTTAGCACCCCTTACAAAGACATCAAACCCAAAACCATATACCGGTTATTTTTAATAACTAACTAGGCATTATCCGCACACCGTGCACAACCTAAGCCTTCTGGGACTTATCGCGTCTCAAACAGTGCTCCCATCTCACTCTCTAAAAGGAGTAAAATCAAGGCCCCCTTCTTTTCTTTTTATAGGAATCACTATGAACTACCTCCTACAAGTTGACTTTCCCTATAACGGCCCCTGGAATGAGGAGATGGCAACAGCAATGCGCGAGCTAGCCGAATCCATTTCAAAAGAGCCGGGATTAGTCTGGAAAATTTGGACAGAAAACAAAGATAGCAATCGTGCTGGAGGCGTGTATCTTTTTACTGATGAAAAAAGCGCACAAAACTACCTCGCCATGCATACCCAGCGTCTCCAGTCTTTTGGAATCGCACCTGTTAATGCAATGATTTTTGAGGTAAATCAGGCGTTGTCTTTAATTAATAAAGCTCCTCTATAACCTGTTTTTATATTGACTCGTCGCTGCTTAGTTCTTGCTCACTGTTCTTCTCTAAAAAAATCACGGGCTTACACTGAACAACGCAATTATTTTAGATAGGGCTAGACCGAGCCCTATCAACCATCAAAACAGCATCCAAAATGATAAGCTAGTCATATTGGTTCTCTCCTCGGCGTGCTGTGAGCTGGGCCAAATCACGCACCAAAAACACTGACATGTTCTAGGACTCATCGACAAAAAAACAGGAAGGCCTTTCGCTTTAACTGATTATGACTCTTGCCTTTTCCTCTTTACACCGAAGCCAACGCTTTGCGCTTGGCTTTTGCTTGACGGCAAGCCTGCTCACAGGGATTCTTTTCACCCCCACAACCCAAGCACAAACCATTAACCATGTGGATGCGATGTTTTCTCTGCAGTACAACAACAAAGTGACTGATGGTGAAAACCGCCTAAAAATCCAGCGAGATCAAAACCAGTATCATGTCACTTTCGCCTTGGATCACTGGATGTCGCAGGCAACTCAAAAAGCCGATTTCATCATGAAAGACTGCCAGGTGCAGCCCCAACATTACTCCTCCACCACCAAGCGCCCTTTAAAAGCAGCCATAGAGCAACGCCTAGACTTTGATTGGCAAACCAGACAAGCTCACTACCAAGATAACGATGAGCAAAAAAACTTTGACCTACAAACCACGCTTTATGATCCACTCAGCTTTTTCTTCGAAGCGCGCTGTGATCTGATCGCTGGTAAAACTCAACTTTCTTACCCTCTGATCTATAAGGGCAAGCAAAAAACTCACACTTATGTGGTCATAGGAAAAGAAAAGATAGAAACAGGGCAAGGGGTAGTAGACGCCTTAGTTGTAGAAAGACAGCGCAGCAGCAAAAACCGAAAAACACAGCTCTACGTCGCCCCGGAACTCGATTATTTATTAGTTAAAATCGTGCATCAAGAAAGTCGTTTAGCTACGGTCACTGCGACCTTACAACACATGGATTATCAGGTACAGTAATTTTTAATGGTTAACGCAGCAAGTCCAACGCGCAGACCGGGAAAGATATCAAGCCCCTATCTACACGCTCTCTCAGTGATCTGAATCGACATCATCTATGCCTAACAATCCTCCTCCCTCTAGTTCAGCCCCCTCCTTTAGCTCTACACGTTGGCGCATCTTAGTGGTCATCATCGGGGCAATTTTTATGTCCCTCATGAGTGTGAGTGTGGTCAACGTAGCCTTGCCTGCCATTCAAGTTGGCCTACAAGCCAGTCTCTCTGATTTACAGTGGGTGTTATCTGGCTATGCCCTCACCTTTGGTGTGGTGCTTGTCAGCGCAGGGCGCGCAGGCGATCTGATGGGAAGAGGTGGTTTGTTTATGCTAGGGGTAGGTATTTTTACCGTTTCCTCTATTGCAGCAGGCTTTGCTCCCGACGCCGACTGGCTGAATATTGCGCGTTTTGCCCAAGGGGTTGGTTCCGGCTTTTTAAACCCCCAAGGCGTGGGTATGATTCAACAGTATTTCAAAGGCGCTGAGCGAGGACGTGCCTTTGGTTTGTTTGGTACTACCGTAGGCGTTTCCGTGGCGATTGGACCCGTTTTAGGCGGGCTACTCATTCAATTAGGTGGACCAGATCTAGGGTGGCGTCTGACTTTTTTAATTAATGTACCCGTAGGTCTACTGACCTTATATTTAGCGTGGCGTTGGTTTCCTCGGCCCTTGATCAGTTTTTCCGAACTCAAAAAACCCAACGGCTTAAGCTCCTTAGATCCAGTTGGGGCTCTATTGTTGGGAGCAGGCGTACTCAGTGTGCTCTTTCCCTTTGTTGAGTCTAAATCCTCTCCGTACATCTGGCTCCTAATACCTCTAGGTCTACTGCTTTTTTATCTTTGGGTAAAATGGGAAAGCTGGTACACCCGTCAGGGCTACAGCCCAATGGTAGACTTAAGCATTTTCTCCATCACCAGTTACCGCAATGGTAGCTTGATCATGACTTTGTATTTTTTAGGAATGACTAGTGTTTGGGTACTCATTCCTGTTTACATGCAACAAGGCATTGGATTTACTGCCTTTGAATCCGGTCTGATAGGCATCCCATCCGCTTTGTTATCCGCTACGGCTGCGCATTGGGCCGGTCAGCGCATCACTCTCTATGGGCGCAAAGTGGTCATTGCTGGACTGTGTATGGCGATGTTGGGACTCATTTTTAGTATTGCGGTCATCTTACTGCACTATTATGTAGGGATCAGTATTTGGTGGCTATTACTAACGCTTGGTCTGTTTGGTTTGGGTCAGGGTTCCACCATTAGTCCTAACCAAACCCTAACCCTAGCGGAAATCCCCCTCAATTACGCCGGTAGCTCGGGCGCCATTATGCAAACCGGACAACGCATCGGCGCCTCCGTAGGGATCGCCGTCATTACCGCTCTTGTTTTTGGTCTAAAGCCCCATACCTCTTGGACCACAGCGGTGATTATCGGTTTTATTGCCATTCTATCCATTATGAGTCTAGCGCTATGGATGGCGTATAAAGACCTTCAATCACGTCGACGTTGATCATAGGGTTGGAGCTTTATAAAAAATGACTATCGCCATAATAAACCGTCCCCTAATTCTACTAACCTTAAGTCTGGCTGGTGTTGTCAGTAGTCCCTTTGTTCATGCGGACGACAGGATCACTGCCCCCATAAAAACGCTGTGATACCGACTGAATTAGAGACCATCACTGTAGTGGGCAGTCCGGCCGTAGACCCTCTTTCTCCTTCTATTCAATCTGCACAAGAGGCGTTACTCAAAAGACCTGGAAATGTCAGTTTAATCCCCGAGCCTGAGTATTCTCAACAAGCTGTTTTTGACTCAAGCGACGTACTTCAAGCACACCAGGGATCTACTCACGATCGAACGCGGGCCAACAATCTATCAAGTTATCAATACGAGGATCAGGGTTGGCATCACCTTTAGCTGTTCGAGGCCTTACATTATTACAAGATGGCTTACCGCTAAAAAAAACCGATGGCACGATAGATCCGGCCTATGCGGATCCATTCAATACCCAGTACCTAGAAATTTACCGTGGGGCAGATGCATTGCAATATGGTGCAGCAACCCTGGGCGGCGCCATCAATCTGGTTTCACCAACGGGTATTCTCACCCGGGTTTAGAGACTCATTTAGCAGGCGGATCCCACGGTTACCTACGTGCACAAACACGGGTCGGAGAGGTATTTGAAAATGACCTGGATGCGTTTGCTTCGATCAGTCATTACCAAATGGACGGTTCAACACAATACTCGAGTCAAAAAACGACGCGTTTTTATGGCAACCTAGGTTTTATGCCTAGCGCCCGCTCACGTTCGACTCGCATACCAACATAGTATCCATTACGGCAATGATGATTTCGTTGTCCTAGGAGCTCATCACTCTGACACCACCTTTGACTTGCTTGGCACCGTCGTCCCCATTAACTATAGAACCAAGGATTACGGGCTATCGATGAGAGGTGAGGTGAACCGCCAATTTAACGGGCGAAATAATCGTTTTACATGGGGAGCGCATCTTGCCCAAGGGAAAAGCGATAGCCAAACTCATGGGCCATTTATTCTTCCGGGTGGATTGCTGATAGATCCTTCCCTCCAGCAGTACGAAGATATTACAACCTCCTCAAATACCCTACAGCTCTATGCAGAGAATGCGTATGAGTTGACCCCAGCTCTATCCTTAATGACTGCAGTACAAGCCGTCCCCGCTAAGAGACAACGTAAAATCACGGCCTTTAATAACCCTCGAGCTATTCCTTATTACTTCAAGGATGTAGACCATTCAAAGCGTTACAGTGGTCTAAGCCTTACCCTCTTTTCTTAACTGTCCGCAATTTAGCTGACAAACGCTATGCAGCATCCACTCAATATTTTGCACAAGCTCGTGCCAATGAGGCTGCCTTCAACTCAGGCTTAGGTCGCTCTCTCTTTGTTGGGGCCAAGATTCTGTGGTAGTTCGTTATTCCGTCTGGATCTGATTGTTTTTTAGCTGTTTGGTTCTATTAGTAAGACGGACTCAAATATCGATATGATTGAGCGCTTCGCCGCTCAATCTTAATTCGGCATAACCTCTGTCTGATTCAACCACAACACAATAGCAATACCCGCTAAGGCTAAACCTCCTGTGGCGACCCACGCCCATTGCCAGCCTCCAAGTAGACTGACCACCCATGCGACTAGCGGGGCCCCAAAAAACTGTCCCATCGCTGAGCCTTGCTGCACCCATCCAATCGTCGATGAGGTGGTTTGTGCATTCGGTGCAAAACTGACGGCTAAGAAAAAGCAAGTTGCGGGGATAAGACCACCCACGATGGAAAGCACCAGAACAGCGAAAAACTGTAGCGCCACGCCCTGCTCCAATCCAAAAGCCACCATGGCTGAAACAATCATGACCACATAGCCGCTAATGAGCAATTTCGCTACCGCGACTCCTTGATAAAGCCAGCGTCCTGCTAATAAATTACCCACGATATTCGAGCCAGCTACCAAAGCCGATAGCAGCCCTGCCATAGGCCCAGAGATTTTTGCCTCAGCATAAATACTAGGTAAAAAACCAATCACAGCAGACCACTGCGCTGCATACAATCCAAAAATCAGCGCTACCAACCACACACGTCTAGCACGCAAGGTGGTCAACACCATATAAGCAATGGAAGAGCTTGAATCCGAACGCCGGTCGCTGGCTTTAGGAATAAAGAGTAGGGAAAGTAAAAAAACAAAAAATGTCATACCAGCGACAACTAACCACAGTACTCGCCAAGAGCTTACACTTAATAGCCATGATCCCCCCAGCAGCATTACCACCGCCCCTGCCGGCATATAGCATCCCCAAAGCCCCATAATACGACTCACTGTATCAGCAGGCACGATCCGTTTTATCAAAGCGGGTGCGGGTAAAACCACCATTAAAAAGCCGAAACCCTCTAGAGCCCGACTCAATAGAATTAAGCTTTTGCTATGCAATAACGTGGTGCCTAGTGAGGCCAAGCTTAATATAGCTAACCCAATCAGAAGACAGTGACGCAACCCGATGCGGTCTGCCATTAAGCCCGTTGCTAAGCCTAAAAGCATGCCCGCCACCTGAACGCTGGAGAGCAAAAAGCCAGACTCCACCAGACTAAGTCCGAGCTCTGCTTGCAAAGCGGGTAAAGCAGGTGGCAGTTTCCAAACATTCAACGCCGCGCACACACCAACCGCCACCAAAAAAAACGCAACGGCTACGGGATCTTTTTTACTTAGCTTGCTGATCATGCGCTGGCTCTCATCAGTGGTTGTGATGAGATGGTTGTGCTGCCCCCTTGTCGTCCTCGCCCTAACATGTTGCTCTCTCCTTACTGTATTTTATTTTTATGCAAACCGTGTCTGTGTTATCGCACAGTTCTTATATCGCAAAGAGCTAGCTTAACCCAACTACAAAAAAAGACTGAGTGGGAAGGACTCCCAACTCAGTCTTTTTCATATTTGGCATAGATCCACCGTTAAAAACGCCCATACTCGCCAATCACTTGCCCTTGGGTTCCCAAGGTTAAGACCGGCAGCGTACCAGAGATTTCAGGCCCCCTTCCGCCACCGCTGTAACGGCAATTCTAACCACTGATAACTCAATCTGGCCAACATAAAGCTGATGAGAATCAACAGCCACATGGGCAGCCACGACTGATACAAAGCAAATAGCCCCCAATGCCATAAATACCAGCTATAACTCATGCGCCCTATATAGACTAGTGGCTTGACTGCCAGCCATTGATTTAAAGGATGTTGTGGCGAGTTATAAATAAACAAAGTGGCTGCCATCACAGGCAAGGCTGTGGCCAGATTAGGATAGGGTTGATCAGGACGAATCCACAGCACAGCAAAACACATAAACACTAAAATCAGCAGCAAACTATACCGATCGTATTGGGGCGATAAGGTTTTGCCATGGCAAGCTAGCGCAGCACCAAAAATCATCTCAAACAAACGGCTGCTCGGTGCATAAAACAACCACCTCTCCGCCCCCATGCCATAGAGCATGCCTGCACTAAATAAGCTACCGCACAACAACAGAAAGAGCACGACTTTCCAGTGTTTAGTGTGTAAACCAAACCAAAACACCCACGGCCACAACACATAAAACTGCCCTTCTATCCCTAAGGACCATAAATGCAAAAAGGGGTTGTAGGTGTAACGATCTCCGAGCAGACCATCATCTATCGCCAAGTGCACGTTCGTGCCAAACGCCCCTGCACTTAAGACATAACGCCACAACCCGCTGTAGATATCGTTTGCAGGGCTTAATCCAGCAAGCAACAGCATCACGAACAAAAACAACAGCAAAGGCGGGTACAAACGTTGTAAGCGTCGGGCATAAAACAAGCCAATAGCCTTGATGGAGCCTAGTGACTGTCGTTGTAGCAACGACGTAATCAAATAACCCGATAGGACAAAAAACAGATCCACCCCCATCAGCCCGGCGGGTAATAATTGTGGATACGCATGAAAGACCACCACACAGAGAATGGCGATAGCCCTTAGTCCATCTAAATCGGCCCTATAACTATTTGACAACGTGTTCCCTTTACCAAAATGCGCGGAAAGCCTCGTCGTTTAGAGCGAGGAGAATGTCAAGCCTAAAACCAGAGGCATGATCCGTAGCAAATGGCTCACTTTCCCATGAGCCAATGCAATAATCCACCATAACCTAATCACATATTACTCAAATGATGTCATCCAATGCTTGTCATTTGTTTGAAATACTTTTATGCTCCAATGTAATCGATTACATCACTTTGTATAAATCCGTTTATGACCATCCAAAAAGTCGCCAAAGAGGCAGGCGTTTCGGTTGCTACTGTCTCTAGAACCTTTAACTACCCTGATCAAGTCTCAGAGAAAACGCGACTGCGCGTTCAAGAGGCGGCAGCGCAGCTCAATTACTTTCCTAACGCCAGCGCGAGGAACCTGAGAACACAGCATACGCGCACCATTGGTGTGGTCTTGCCCACCTTGATCAACCCCGTGTTCTCTGAATGCTTACAAGGGATTGCAGAAATGGCTGCGGAACAAGGCTATTCCATTATGCCGTTTACCACCTCCTACACACAGAGTGCAGAGCAAGAAGCCGTCGAGCAATTAATGCACTTCGGAGTGGATGGTTTAATCCTAGTGGTGTCTGATCCACATAACTCACCAGCACTCGATGTGCTTCGCAAAAGCAAAATCCCTTATGTACTAACGTACAACTGGTCTGAAAAACACCCTTGTGTTTCTGTGGATAACCAACAAGCTTTTACCGAAATCGTGCATTATTTGGCACGGTTAGGGCATAAAAAAATCACCATGGTCAGCGGTCTGCGTCATGCCTCAGACAGAGCCCAACAACGTTATCAAGGTTTTTTAAACGGTATCGCGCAACAAAACCTAGAGGTTTTGCCCATCATCGAGGTTCCCTTTATTGATCATGCCGTCGAGGCCATTACCTCTGAGCTCAAAAAATCCACCCCTCCTACCGCCCTCGTTTGTTCTAACGATTTAATGGCCATTCGCGCCATCCGAGCCGCCTCTCTTTGCCAGCTACAAGTCCCCAAAGATATTAGCGTCACGGGGTTTGATGGCATCCGACTTGCCCAAGATCTAACTCCTTCTTTAACTACTATTGCCCAACCCAATACCGAAATCGGTCGCCGCAGCGTAGAGCTTCTTACTAAGCATCTTCGTCTCAGATCTCGGCCTTGCGCCGCCTCTAGTCTTTTATTAGATCATCAACTGCACATTGCCGAATCCAGCGCAGTGCCTGCTTTTCTTTAATTCTTTTTGTTTATTCCCTTTCCGGAGCTCTTCATGCTATCTCTGCTCAAAAGAACCTCTCTTTCCTGTTTGCTTGCTGTTGGCATTGGCGCTAGCAGCTATGTTCAAGCTGAAAACGCCATTTGCTACAACTGTCCTACCGAATGGGCAGACTGGGGTACACAGCTTAGAGCCATTAAAAAGGCCACCGGTATTACCATCCCTGCGGACAACAAAAACTCTGGCCAGTCGCTCGCTCAGCTCGTCGCTGAAAAAGCCAAACCGGTTGCTGACATCACCTACCTAGGGGTTAGTTTTGCGATTCAAGCCCAAAAGGAAGACGTCGTTAGCCCATACCAACCCAGTGTTTGGAATGAAATCCCTGAAGGCTTAAAAGACCCTGCCGGTAACTGGTTCAGCATTCACTCGGGCACCATGGGCTTCATGGTGAACGTCGATGCTCTAGATGGCAGTCCTGTGCCTCAGTCTTGGGCAGATCTACTTAAGCCTGAGTACAAAGGGTTGATTGGTTACTTAGACCCCACCTCTTCTTTTGTGGGTTACGTGGCTGCCGTAGCAGCAAATAATGCCTTAGGTGGCAGCTTGGATGACTTCGGCCCAGCCTTTGAGTACTTCGGCAAACTCCAAAGCAACGACCCAATCGTTCCTAAGCAAACCTCTTACGCACGTGTTTTGTCCGGTGAAATCGCTATCTTGCTCGACTACGACTTCAACGCCTACCGCGCTAAATACAAAGACCACGCTAACGTCGAATTCGTCATCCCCCAAGAAGGCACCATTGCTGTTCCTTACGTGATGAGCCTAGTCAAAGGGGCGCCAAACGAAGAAAACGCCAAAAAAGCCTTAGAGTTTGTGTTGTCTGATGAAGGTCAAGCCATTTGGGCCCGCGCTTACTTACGTCCTGTACGTGCTACCGCCATGCCTGAAGACATCAAAGCGCAGTTTCTGCCTGACTCTGAATACGAACGCGCTCACGCCATTGACTACACCAAAATGGCTGAAGTTCAACGTGGCTTTTCAGACCAGTATCTAAAAGAAGTGAAGTAAATCTTAGAACTATGGCTACCTCATCCTTATCCAGAGGACAGCGCACAATTCTTTTGGCGTGTCTAGCTCCTACCACAGCATTCTTTTTTGCTTTTTGGTTATTGCCGATGGCACGCCTCATTATGCTTCCCGCCCAACAGGGTTGGGAGGCCTATTTTTCTGTGCTGACACACTCTCGTTACCTAACCAGCCTCATCAACACCCTGGTGTTGTCCATTACGGTCACCTTACTTACCTTAGTTTTAGGTGCAGCCGTTGGCATTTATTTAGCTAAAAGTCACTTTAAGGGCAAACAGATCTTCCTGTCCTTGCTCACTATGCCTCTGTCTTTTCCTGGGGTTATTGTTGGCTTTTTTGTGATTTTATCCGGTGGCCGTCAAGGTTTTGTCGCGGATTTCTTCCATTCCATCGGGATGGGACGCATCACCTTTGCCTACGGCATGCTTGGTTTGTTTTTAGCGTATTTATATTTTTCTTTACCACGCGCTATTGCCAACTACACTGCCGCTGCCGAAGCCATGGACCCCT
Source organism: uncultured Paenalcaligenes sp. (assembly GCF_947630565.1). Lineage (NCBI taxonomy): Bacteria > Pseudomonadati > Pseudomonadota > Betaproteobacteria > Burkholderiales > Alcaligenaceae > Paenalcaligenes > uncultured Paenalcaligenes sp. The sequence goes on along the minus strand of NZ_CANRIC010000052.1, from coordinate 4,090 downwards.
CGTTGGAGGAAGCGGCTCGCACCATGCAAGCTTCTAGGTGGCACATCGTCCGTGATGTCTGGTTCCCTCAGCTTATCCCTACCACCATTGCGAGCGGAGCGATTATTTTTGCTACCTCGATGGGGGCATTTGGTACCGCTTTTACGCTATCAAGCAAAATCGAAGTCTTACCCATCTCTATCTATAACGAGTTCACTAATTACGCCAACTTTGCGACTGCAGCCTCTTTATCGATTGCTTTAGGCTTAATTACTTGGCTAGTTTTATTCCTAGCCCGAGTCATCACGTCAGATAACGCGAAAACCTAATCAGGCGATTTCTTATGCAAACAAAAATCAAAACCCGCTCTCCGTGGCTGCGTTTCATCACGATCGCCATTTGCGTCTTTATGATTGGCCCGATGTTTTTATCCGCCTATGCTGGGCTGATTAATAACTACAGCGTAGGTCTAAAAAGTGGCTTTACCTTACGTTGGCTGATCGAAGTCTGGGAAGTCTATGGCTCCACGGTAGGCTGGTCCATCACACTGGCATTGCTCTGTGTGCTTTGCACCCTATTGCTAGGTGTGCCCTGCGCTTACGCTCTGGCTCGCAGTCAATCCAAGTGGGCCAATGCCTTTGAGGAGCTGTTGACCCTTCCTGTTGCCATTCCTGGCCTAGCCTCCGCCTTAGCGCTTATTTTGGCCTACGGTCAAATCAGTGCTTTTAGACAAAGCTTTGGCTTTATTCTGGTGGGTCACGTGATCTTCACCCTGCCTTTTATGGTTCGTACTGTTTCCTCCGCATTGCAAAAGCACGAACTGTATGCCATCGAAGAAGCCGCCCGAACACTAGGGGCTTCTTTTTTACGCCGCTTTATTGGGGTCATCATTCCTGCCGTTTTCCCAGCGATTGTGGCAGGTTCCATGATGGTATTTACCTTATCCATCGGCGAATTTAATCTCACCTGGATGCTACACACACCGCTTACCCGCACCTTACCCGTCGGCTTAGCTGATAGTTATGCCTCCATGCGCGTGGAAATTGGCTCCGCGTATACCTTAGTGTTTTTCATGGTGATTCTTCCTGTGCTGCTCATTATGCAAGGCGTAGCCAATTATGTACAAAAGAAATATGGGAACTAAACAGCAATGCTGCAATTAGAACGAGTTAGTATCGATATCATAAATAGTGCGAAAACCTACGCCGATGGCACCAAAGGGTTAAAGCCTACCAATTTACACATTGAGCCAGGTGAGATCGTTGCCTTACTAGGTCCTTCAGGCTGCGGTAAAACCACGTTGTTACGTATGATTGCCGGCCTAGAAAGCGCCGACGAGGGCAGCCAAATTCTATTTGGCGACCAAGACGTCACCCATCGCCCTGTAGAACAGCGCAACGTGGGCATGGTGTTTCAAAGCTATGCCCTGTTTCCACAAATGAGCGTACAAGCTAATATTGCGTATGGCCTAACCATCCGCGGTGTAGACGCCAAAGAAAAAAAACAGCGTGTGGGTGAGCTCATCGATTTGGTTCACCTCAATGGTTTAGAACACAAACGCCCCTCTGAACTGTCGGGTGGACAGCGTCAACGCGTGGCCTTGGCCAGAGCCGTAGCCGTACGTCCTCGCGTTTTACTTTTGGATGAGCCGCTAGCCGCTCTAGACGCCAAACTAAAAGAAAGCCTGCGTGATGAACTGGCTGATTTACTTCGCCAGCTACGCATTACCGCCATTCACGTTACCCACGATCAACAAGAAGCTCTGGCCATTGCTGACCGTTTAGCGGTGATGCACGCCGGTAATATCATGCAAGTGGGTCGCGGCGAGGACCTATACCGTAATCCTGAGCATGCTTTTGTGGCGGAGTTCTTGGGCCGCATTAACCGTATAGAACGTAATGCCCAAACCATGAAAAACAAAGTCATTACCTTAGGCCAAGGTAGTCTAGCTTGTCCTGAGCATTTAGCCCACAGCTCGACCTTGTTTTTACGTCCTGAAGACATTCAGATTGGCCCGACCCAAGCCAATGGCATCAATGCTCGCATCAGCCAACGCATGTTCCTAGGAGAGCGCATTGAGCTGCGTTTAGACTTAGCCAATCAAACCTCTTTGGTTGCGGAGGTCAACAACGGGTGTCCTTATCAAATTGGCGATGAAGTTGGTTTAACGATTGCTACCCATAAACTCTTAAATCCAAAAGTCTAATGTCACAAACTTTACTTGTTCAGATCAGCGATTTACATATTCGTGAACCGGGGCGCTTGGCTTATGGCCGTATTAATACCGCCCCCTATTTGGCCAATGCGGTTCAAGCCATTAACCAACTGCCTCAACCCGCAGATGCCGTCATCATTACGGGTGATTTAACAGACTTTGGTCGCCCGGCGGAATACGATCACCTGCAGCAACTATTGGCGCCTTTAAAGGTGCCGGTGTATATGCTGCCGGGTAATCATGATGAGAGAAACAACCTAAGCCAGTTCTTTCCTTCGCATGATTATTTAGCGCAAACCACGGAGAACGGTCATAGCCAGTACGTGGTTTCTATTGGACCCATGAAACTGATTGCCTTGGACACCAGTGAAATTGGTCAAAGCAGTGGCCGTCTTTGTGCAAAACGGTTGGCGTGGTTAAAGCAGGCCTTAAATGACAACGCTGATTTCCCTGTCATTGTGGCGATGCATCACCCTCCTTTTAATACGCTGATCGGCCATATGGATCTCATTGGCCTGCTCGAAGGCGCTAAGGAGCTAGAGGCTTTACTTAAACAGTACTCCAACGTAGAGCGGGTCATTTGCGGTCACCTACACCGTGCCATTGAAACCCGCTTCGGGGGCACGATTGCCTCCACCTGCCCTGCTCCTGCGCATCAAGTGTGTTTAGACTTAAGCCCAGATGCCGAGTCAGCGTGGTGTCTAGAGCCTCCTGCGATGCAAATCCATGCCTGGGACCATCAAGCCCAGCGCTTGGTCACTCATCTGAGCTACATTGGTCAGTACGAAGGTCCCTACCCGTTCCACGAAATGGGTAAACTCATCGACTAAAGGCCAGCCATTTGCTCAGGGCTGACCGATTTAGGTGATCACTTACAGGTATCACCTAAATAAAGACGCCTAATCCCAAAAAAGTCCGTTCAAATACGGGCTTTTTTGGTTTACAATCAACGAAGTAGCATTGTATTTTGATCTCAGATTTTTACCTGCCTGGCCTTTTACCAAAGGCGTCTCTTTCTCTATTGAGGCCACTCTTTCTTTACGCGTAGAATCCTACGCTTCGCGGTGCTACCCTTACGTACACTTCACGGCAAAAAAAGTCGCATTAATGATAAAAGCCACAAAAAGATAGTGCCTTAATTCGACACGGCTCTATCTGTAGATGCGTTGAATTACAACCGTTTTGACAAAAAATGGCGCATCAGCTATAACACTTACGCAGGCGGAAACCGTGGCTTTGCCGTGGATAATCATTATCCTTGTTTTTCATACCATCTGGGACGGACCGGTTCTTTGTTACTTGGAGTTTCCGTTGATTACCTTAAGTCCACTCAAGCGTCGTCTGCTGTACGCAGTTGTATTCGAGATTCTTGCTGTCATACTTTCTACCATTATCTTGATGTTTTTAAGTGGTAGTGGAGTCCAAGAATCCCTGCCCCTTGCCATCGTTGTCTCAGGGGTGGCAGTGCTCTGGAATTATCTTTACAACACGCTTTTCGAATCGTGGGAACGTCGCCAACAAATTATGGCACGTACCCTTAGAATCCGTACCCTTCACACGCTAGGTTTTGAAGGGGGCCTTCTCATCTTTTGCTTACCGATTTATATGTATTGGTTTAGCGTAGGACCGTGGGAGGCCTTCTTGATGGAAACCACCCTAGTGGTTTTCTTCTTGGTGTACACCTTTGTCTTCACTTTTATTTTTGACAAGATCTTCACCTTGCAGCATCAAAACCCCTACGCAGATGTGACGCTCTAACAGCACCATAGTACTGTCAAAGGACGGCGTTGCCATCCGCACTACTCTCTCCCGCTGTTTATCCCCGCCCTGAACTGAAGTGACCCCCAATAGTTGGACGGTTTCATTTACTGGGCACTAAAGGCCTGTGTTCGGTAT
>NZ_CANRIC010000051.1:0-16416 GCF_947630565.1 uncultured Paenalcaligenes sp. | reverse complement strand
TTGGATTGTTAGTGCCGTAATCGCCGTTTTACTTTTTTTAGTTATAGGCATGAAAAAACCAGCTAGAGCCAAGGGTCTGTTATTAAGTGTAGGCGCTGGGGCTGTGGTTTTTGTCGTGTCGTTAACCGTGATGAGCTGGTTCAAGCCTATGGCAGAGGTGCAAATCCCAGCCATAGAGTTACGTAACTTGGATCAAGAGCCAGTTGTGCTTACTCAGTTTAAGGGCAAGCCGGTTGTACTTAATTTGTGGGCTAGCTGGTGTCCACCATGCAGGCGTGAAATGCCCGTGATGCAGGCAGCTCAACAGCAAAATGAGGATATCCATTTTGTGTTTGCAAATCAAGCCGAGACAGCTCAGTTAGTGCAGAGCTATCTTCAAGCCGAAGGCTTAGAGTTAAAAAATGTGCTGATAGACAGCGAGGCTCAGGCTGGTCGACTTATCCAGAGCCGAGGCTTACCCACCACTTTATTTATTGACGCCCAAGGCAAAATGCAAAGCTACAGAATGGGCGAACTGTCTGCAGCCAGTTTAGAGTCACACTTGAAGGCGTTGAAATGAGAGAAATTAACAACAAATAACCGTTAATTGCTCATGTTTCTGTTTGTTACTTTTTGCTTTTCATGACGTTTTAGGGTGGTAAAACCATTTCAGATTGTTAGAATGGTACTCCTTATTCTTTAAATGAAGTCTGTTATGAGCGAAAACTCTCCTACAAGTACGATTAGCAAACCGGTGTTTTTTACTTCAGCCGGTATTTTGTTATTGCTTGCTTTTGTGGTGACGGTATTCCACGAAGGCTCTTTAAAAGTATTTGACCAGGTCCAAAGTTGGATCGTAAATGATGTTGGTTGGTTCTATATTTTAGTGGTGGCCGTTATTCTAATGGTCACCGTTTTTTGTATGTTCAGTCGCTTTGGCGATATTAAATTAGGGCCTGATCACAGTACCCCTGACTACAGCACGATGACATGGTTCTCTATGCTGTTCTCAGCAGGGATGGGGATTGGGTTGATGTTTTTTGGTGTGGCTGAACCATTAATGCATACGTTGGCTCCACCTATCGGTGATCCAAATACCCCAGAGGCTGCCCGAGAAGCCATCCGCATCACCTTTTTCCATTGGGGCTTTCACGCATGGGCGATTTACGGCATTGTGGCCTTAGCCTTAGCTTTCTTTTCCTATCGTTATCATTTGCCGCTTACGTTACGATCAGCCCTGTTTCCACTGATTGGTGATCGTATTTATGGGCCTATAGGGCATGCGGTAGATATTTTCGCAGTAGTCAGTACGGTTTTAGGTGTGGCGACCTCATTGGGTTTCGGGGTGTTACAGATTAACAGTGGATTAAATCATTTATTTGATATCCCTGTGAATACAACGGTACAGGTATTACTAATTGTGGGTGCTACCTTATTGGCCTCTTTGTCTGTATCGCTGGGTTTAGATACCGGTGTTCGTCGACTATCAGAACTTAATATTATTTTGGCGATTGCCTTAATGCTATTTGTTTTGATTTTAGGGCCTACTGTATTCTTAATTAAAGCGTATGTAGAAAATACAGGTGGTTACTTATCCGAGATTGTAGGTAAGACCTTTAATTTATACGCCTACGAAAAAACAGACTGGCTAGGTGGCTGGACCCTACTGTATTGGGGCTGGTGGTTATCTTGGTCACCCTTTGTAGGTATGTTTATTGCTCGTGTGTCACGTGGTCGCACCATTCGTGAATTCATCGCAGGGGTGATTTTGCTTCCAACCGCTTTTACCTTTTTATGGATGACGGTTTTTGGTGATAGTGCGATTGATCTAGTCATGAATCAAGGGGTACAAGCTATTGCCGATGCCACCATGAAAGACAGCTCATTAGCTTTATATGTGTTTTTAGAAAACTTCCCGTTTTCTACTATGCTCAGTCTCTTAGCTGTGATTATGGTGCTGGTGTTCTTTGTTACATCGGCTGACTCTGGCGCATTAGTGGTGGATATGTTGGCCTCAGGTGGAAATGACAATACGCCCGTTTGGCAGCGTTTCTTCTGGGCTGCGAGTATGGGGGGTATGGCCATTGCCTTATTATTGGCTGATGGTTTACAGGCCTTAAGTACTGCCACTTTAGCTTCGGCTTTGCCTTTCGCTGCTGTGTTGCTAGTTGTTATGTGGGGGCTTGTCAGAGCTTTACGCGAAGACGTCATGAAACGCGATACACACACACAACTGCATTTGGCTCCACGTCATGGCGGCCCAACCACCCAAGACTGGCAGCGTCGCGTCCGTAATTTAATGACGTATCCCCGTCGCCGTCATATCCGACGCTTTATGGATGAGGTGGTTACCCCTGCCTTCGAAGAGGTGGCTGCCGCATTAGATAAACAAGGTGCAAGCACACGTATAGAGCAAACGCCTAAGTTAGTCGCTTTACACGTAGGTCACGATAGTGAATTAGACTTTGTTTATAAGGTTCGCCCCGAGGCTTATGCATTACCTGCTTTTGTGGAAAATGATGAGGGCGAGGACGATACCACGGAGCGTAAGTATTTCCGTGCAGAGGTTCACCTCCAAGAGGGTGGTCAAAACTATGACGTGATGGGTTGGAGTCGTCAAGAAGTGATTGATGATGTATTAGATCAGTATGAACGTCACTTGCATTACTTACACTTGATTCGTTAACGCGTTATTTGCTATGCACTAAAAAGCAGCACGACTAATGTGGTCGTGCTGCTTTTTTAATTTATTCTTTAGGCGTAGCAGGGGAGTATTAGGATTTTTTTGCTCTCATTGCATATTGATTGGCAAGAATAGAGCAGGCCATTAATTGAATTTGATGGAAAATCATAATGGGTAATAAAACAGGCCCGAGCATAGAGCTGCTAAAGAGAACTTGTGCCATAGGGACACCCGTCGCTAAGCTTTTCTTAGAAGCACAAAACACAATGGTGATTTTGTCTTCTTGATTAAAGCCAAAGCGTGTGGCTAAAAAGGAGGTCAGAAATAGAACGATGGCTAATAAAACCAGACAAACCCCAAATAGTGCAGCCAACGATAAAGGAGGCACGGTCTGCCATAGACCACTGACGACTGATGCACTAAACGCAGTGTAAACCACCAAGACAATCGAGCTTTGGTCTACATTTTTTAGCCAACGAGAGTTTTTAATAATGAAGTTGGCTGTAATAGGACGTGATAGGTGACCCAACACAAAAGGCAATAGCAGTTGTAAGCTAATATCCATAATAGCTTTGCCCATGCCGGTAGTGCCCGCATTGGTATCTAACATGATATTTAGAATAACAGGGGTAGCGACAATGCCAATGATGCTAGAGGCAGATGCACTACACACTGCAGCCGGAATATTGCCTTTGGCAATAGAGGTAAAAGCAATGGCAGACTGCACAGTACCGGGCAAAGCACATAGGTACAACATGCCAATCGTTAGTGGTACACCCAGCAGGGGTGTCATAACAGGTTTTAATAGCCAACCAATGACAGGGAAAGCAATAAAGCTAAAGCTAAAGACCAGCAGATGTAAACGCCAGTGTGTCATGCCCGCAATAATGGCTTGGCGTGATAGCTTAGCGCCATGCATAAAAAACAATAAAGCAATCGCGGCACGAGTTAGCCAGCCAAAAAAAATGGCGGCATCACCTTGGGCGGGTAATAAGGTAGCAGTGATAATGACACTAATTAATATCAGTGTGAAATTATCAAAAATGAGTCGAAATTTGGCGAGCATAATGACGTTAACCTAAGAACTAAAAAGCTTGAAAACAATAAAACCTAGACTAAAACACAACAAACTACCTACTACATGTAGTAGTAAATGGGTAAAAAAATAGAAATAGCTGCCTTGTTGTAGCAAAGTGAAACTTTCGGCAGTAAAGGTGGAGAAGGTCGTCAGAGCGCCTAAAAAGCCTGTTATGACAAAAAGAGATATAGCAGAGGGTAAATGGGCTGCGCTTTGTACCCAAGCTATAGCAACTCCCATTGAAAATGCGCCTATGCCATTGGCGGCTAAGGTACCTACAGCTAATACTCAATCTGTCTCCTAATTGATATTGATGTTACTTATAGCATAACGAGGTCTTGATGATTAGTGAATCCATAATTAAAACCATAAAAAAAGCACGACGTATTGTGGTGTTTAGTGGGGCAGGTATGTCCGCAGAAAGTGGTGTGCCAACTTTTAGAGACGATCTTACTGGGTTATGGCAACAATATGATGCGATGCAGCTGACTACACCAGAGGCGTTTGCAGCAGATCCGGCCTTGGTATGGGGTTGGTATGAATGGCGTCGGACGCGGATACTGAGTGTAGAGCCTAATCCAGGTCATATGGCTATAGCAGAGTGGCAAAAAAACTATCCCTTAGTTGTAATTACACAAAATGTGGATGATTTGCATGAGCGGGCTGGTAGCTATAATGTGATTCATATTCATGGTAGTATTTTTTCGCCTCGCTGCATTAAATGCAAGAGCCCGCATGAGTTTGAGAGCACGTATTTACAACCACAGGATTCTGGGCGTCGTATTGATCCACCACTATGTACAGTATGTGGGCATCTAGTACGGCCAGGTGTTGTCTGGTTTGGCGAGCCATTGTATGAGCCTGATTTACGCGCAGCTATTTTTTCAGCAGAAAATTGTGATTTATTATTAGCCATAGGTACCTCTGGGGCGGTACAGCCTGCGGCCTTAATTCCTCAATGGGCCAAAGAAAAAGGGGCGGTTGTGGTACAAATTAATCCAAATCCTACCCCTATAGATCAGGTCAGTGATTACAATATCAGAATGACAGCAGCTCAAGCATTACCCCAGATCGTAGAGGCATTGGGCTTTTATGATGAGGCCTGATTTTTAAATTATGCAAAAACATGATAGTGCGCTCAGTTTTAACGAGCAGGTAGCCCCTATTTTTTCCACCTCGGATCACATCGCTATGCAATTAGCGCTACAATTAGCGCAGCGAGCTTGGCAACACGGAGAGGTGCCAGTAGGTGCTGTAGTGTTAGATGCCCAAGGACAACTTATTGGGCAGGGCTTTAATCAAGTGATTCTGGGGCACGACCCCAGCCTCCACGCCGAACTCGTTGCCTTACGCCAAGCCACAACTCAAGTAAAGAATTATCGTTTACCAGGAGCGCAGCTATTTGTGACTCTTGAACCTTGTGTGATGTGTTTAGGGGCGATGTTCCATGCACGAATTTCCCGTATTGTGTACGCAGCTCCAGACCCAAAAACAGGAGCTTGCGGTAGTTTATTGTGTTTGCACCACAATCAGCAGTTAAATCATCACACGCAAGTACAATCCGGATTGCTCCAAGACCAAGCCGCGCAGTTATTACGTGATTTTTTCAAAGAGCGCCGAGCTCTTGCCAAACAAAAAAGACTTTCTTTATGACAATGGATCACCACCATCACGATTGTGCTGAGCATGGCTGTACGAGCCATGAACCAAGCAGTATTTATATTATTTCTTCATCCAGTGCCGTAGAAAATGCGTCTCAATTGCACTTAGCGCAAAAAAACTTGTCGGCTTTGGGTTGGCAGGTTCAGATAGACGAGGATGCGTGCGCTGTTTCTCAGCGTTTTGCTGGTACAGATCAACAGCGTCTTGATGCCATTCATCGTGCTGTGCATCAGACAAGCTCCATTGTGTTATCAAGCCGGGGTGGTTATGGCCTGAGTCGTCTCTTACCCGCAATTAATTGGCAAGCGATAGCAGAGAGTGGCAAACGGTTTGTAGGTCATAGCGACTTCACCGCTTTTAACTTGGCACTATTAGCTCAGACAGGTGCGATTAGCTATGCAGGACCATGTGCGGCCTTTGATTTTGGTGTGGTTGAGCCGGATGATTTGACTCTGGATTTATTTCATGAGGCGATGACAGATCAACTGGAAGTGCTCAGTTTTGAATCCGAAAACTCAGATGCGGTGGATGCGCGCGGTATATTATGGGGCGGTAATTTGGCGATGCTTTGCTCTTTGTTGGGCACACCTTATTTCCCCCACATAGAGGGTGGTATTTTATTTATCGAAGATATTGGCGAGCATCCTTATCGTATTGAGCGCTATTTAGCACAGTTGTGGCAAGCAGGTATATTACAAAAGCAACAAGCGATTGTATTAGGCCAATTCACAGGCTACAGTTTGGCTGAGCATGATCGAGGCTATGATTTACAAGCCGTCATCAGTTGGCTGCGAGCCACTGTTCGTGTACCTGTGGTATTGAATTTACCTTATGGACATGTGCCTCTTAAAGCCACATTGCCCGTCGGTAAGAAAATTGGTATTGCTACCGAAGACGACATGGCTTATTTAGTCATCGAAGAACATCACTAAAGCGTTGGGCTTTGGTTGGTTATTTATTGTTATTTTTTAAAGACGCTTTGCTGTGATTTCAACTTCTAATTTGACCATTCAATTTGGTCCTAAACCGCTATTTGAAAATGTAAACGCCAAGTTTGGTGGCGGTAACCGTTATGGCTTAATCGGCGCCAATGGCTCAGGTAAATCCACATTAATGAAAATTATTGGTGGTGATCTGGAGGCTTCTTCGGGCAGTGTGTCCTTAGATCCAGGTGTACGTTTAGGTAAATTACGCCAAGATCAGTTCGCTTTTGAAGACAAAACCGTGATTGATGTGGTGTTAATGGGCCACACTGAAATGTGGCAAGCGATGACTGAGCGTGATGAGATTTACGCCAATCTCGAAGCCACCGAAGAAGACTACATGCGTGCTGCAGAACTGGAAAGTGTATTTGCTGAGTATGACGGATACACCGCCCAAGCGCGTGCCGGGGAACTCTTGCTTGGCTTAGAAATACCCACAGAGCAACACCATATACTCATGCGTGAGATGGCTCCGGGTTGGAAATTACGGGTATTATTAGCTCAAGCCCTATTTTCAAACCCAGACGTGCTGCTCTTAGACGAGCCAACCAACAACTTGGATATTAATACCATTCGTTGGCTAGAGGACGTATTGAATAGCTATGACAGCACAATGATTATCATTAGTCATGATCGTCACTTTTTAAATCAGGTATGTACGCACATGGCTGACTTAGATTATGGCGAGTTACGTGTATACCCGGGGAATTACGATGATTATATGTTGGCATCCGCTCAGGCGCGCGAACGCCTAACACAGGCAAATGCCAAAGCCAAAGAACGCATTGGTGAGCTTCAGGATTTCGTACGTCGATTTTCTGCTAATAAATCTAAGGCGCGTCAGGCAACGTCACGTATCAAACAAATTGATCGTATTAAAGCGGACACCGTAGAGGTAAAACCGTCCTCTCGTCAAAACCCCTATATTCGTTTTGAGCAGTCCAAGCCATTGCATCGTTTAGCTGTCAGCACAGAGGCACTCACAAAATCATTTGATCGTCCTATTATTCAGAATCTGAATTTAGCGGTAGAGGCCGGGGAACGTATCGCGATTGTGGGAGCCAATGGGGTAGGTAAAACGACATTGTTACGTTTGTTACAAGGTGATTTAGCGGCTGACTCGGGTAAAGTAACTTGGGCTGAAAATGCCGATATTGGCTATATGGCACAGGACGTATCCGATCAGTTTGCAGTAGATAGCACCTTGTTTGATTGGTTATTGGATTACCGTCAACCCGGTGATGATGACCAGGCATTGCGTTCGGTTTTAGGTCGTTTACTTTTCTCTAACGATGACATCAAAAAGCAAGTGAGTGTTTTGTCTGGCGGAGAGAAAAACCGGTTAAGTTTTGGTCGTTTGATGTTGTCGCGCAATAATGTGTTGATGATGGATGAACCAACAAACCACTTAGATATGGAGTCCATCGAGTCCTTACAAATTGCCCTAGAGAAATACGCTGGCACATTGATTTTTGTTTCTCATGACCGTGAGTTTGTTTCTGGGGTGGCTTCACGTATTATCGAGGTATTCCCAGATGGCAAGTTAGTGGACTATGTGGGTTCTTATGATGATTACTTAGCGTATCGCGATAGCCAGCAATCTTAACTATTATGCTTTATCAATTGGACGGTTTTTTTCAACACGAGGAAGACATCAAGAAAAGTCGGTTTTTAGCGTTAGCTGGGCCGGCTAATACCGCGGCAGAGGCGATGTCTTTTCTAGAGCAACACAGTGTGCCAGAGGCTACGCATAACTGTTGGGCTTATAAAATCGGCGATGAATACCGTTTTAATGATGATGGTGAGCCAGGCGGTACGGCAGGCCGCCCTATGTTGCAAGCAATAGAGGGTCAAGATTGCGATAGGGTGGTCGTGTTGGTAATACGCTGGTTTGGTGGGGTTAAATTAGGAACGGGTGGCTTAATTCGGGCCTATGGTGGCGTAGCAGCCTCTTGCTTACGATTGGCTCCTAAAAGCCCTATTATCGCACTACAAACCATCCAATGTTCGTGTGAGTACAGTGACAGCGATAGAGTACGTTCGCGTTTTGCACAGTATAAAGCACAGATGCTTTCTGAGAACTTTGGCGCTACTGGGGTAGAGTGGCTGCTAGCCTTACCCCTAGATGAAGTGGATGCGTTTGAACAAACGTTTACAAACCTGACCAGTGGGCAAGGGTTTTGGTCTAAATTAGATCAGACGGATAGCCAAGCACTTATCGAACCATAAGAACCATAACGCAGCATGTAGTTGTCTGCAATCCATAAAAAAGCCCGCCAATGACGTATCATAGCGGGCTTTTTTTATGGATTGAGCGAATTAGGCTTCTTTGCTTTTTTGTGCAATTTCGGCATGAACTTCTTCCATATTAACGGCTTTTACCTGAGTGATTAATTCCTCAAGTTGTGACTCGGAGAGCGCACCGGAATGTTGGAATAGCAACACTTTTTCACGGAAAACCATGATAGTGGGGATAGAGCGGATACGCATGGCTGCGGCTAAGTCTTGCTCTTCTTCGGTGTTGACTTTAGCGAAAGTCATGTCTTCGTGTTTAGCTGAGACGGCTTCGTAGGTAGGGCCGAACTGCTGACATGGGCCACACCAAGGAGCCCAAAAATCGATGATTAAGGGCTTGTCGCCTTCGACGGCGGCTTGGAAGGTGTCCTGAGTGAGTTCAATGGTGCTCATAATGTCTTCCTTATATAAAAAGCGGCTATAACAATAGCCGCTTTAGATTGATTGGTTATCACTGCATCTTAGAACTAGTGTAACGTGTTTTAAAAATAAATGAACCCCTTAGTCTGGGAAAAATGCGTATTTAATAATAAATAAGCCTGCCACAATAGCCGTTGCAGGATGGATGTCACGCAGTTTTCCAGTGGTTAGTTTAATGGCCACATAGCTGATAAACCCAAAGGCTAAACCATTTGCAATCGAGTAAGTGAAAGGCATGGTTAATGCCGTTAATGCAGCAGGAGCGGCCTCTGTCATGTCACTCCAATCAATATCCGCGACTTCGCGCAGCATAAGTCCTGCGACGTATAACAAGGCTGGTGCGGTGGCGTAAGCAGGCACCATTTTGGCTAACGGAGAGAAAAATAACGCAAGCAAAAAGCAAAGCGCAATGGTTAAGGCCGTTAAGCCAGTGCGGCCTCCGGCTTGCACACCAGACGCACTTTCCACATAGGCAGTGGTGCTGCTAGTTCCAATCATAGAGCCAGCGACAATAGCGGTGCTATCTGCAAATAAGGCACGACCTAAACGACCTGGGTTCGTTTCAGAGATTAGATTGGCGCGTTTGGCTACTCCTAACATCGTACCGGTTGCATCAAAAACCTCGACTAGCACCAACACTAAGATGACGTGAGCTAGGCCCATATGTAATGCACCGATGATATCAAGCTGCATAAAAGTAGGGGCGATGCTGGGTGGCATGGAGAAAATGCCTTGGTATTCATTATGGCCAGTGATCGTAGCAATAGCGGTCACAGCCAAAATACCGATGAGGATGGCTCCTCGAACTTTAAGAGCATCTAAGGACGTAATGATGAGAAAGCCTAGAATAGCAAAAAGTGCAGCGGGCTGTGTGAGATCGCCGATCGTGACTTTTGTCACAGGGTGTGCAATCACAATACCTGCATTCATCATGGCGATAATGCCAAGAAATAAGCCAATACCCGCCGCAATAGCCGCGCGTAGTGACCGAGGAATCCCTTCGATAATCCACGAGCGAATGCCTGTAGCTGTTAGGATAAGAAAAATAACCCCAGAGATAAAAACAGCTCCTAGGGCTTGTTGCCAGCTATAACCTAGGACGGCAACTACTGTAAAGGCAAAAAAGGCATTCAGACCCATACCTGGGGCCATGCCTATGGGCCAGTTAGCAACAAAGGCCATGACCAAGGTCCCGACTACTGCTGCTAAGCAGGTTGCCACAAAAACAGCCCCATAGTCCATGCCAGTAGTTGATAGGATGCTAGGGTTCACGATAATAATGTAGGACATGGTCAAAAAGGTAGTGATCCCCGCCATGATTTCGGTTTTTACATTAGTACCATGTTCGTTAAGCTTGAAAAAACGCTCAAACATAAGGCTTCCTGTTTAGTAAATAGTCGTAAAATGATTAACGAGATGATTTTATGACTATTTGCGCATTCGCGCTATGGCGCTGTACATTTACTATTATGAAAATACTTGGATATGAAAGTTCCTGTGATGAAACAGGGGTTGCTGTGGTCTGTACCGAGCAAGGTTTATTAGCGCATGGCTTACATAGCCAAATAGCGATGCATCGTGCTTATGGTGGGGTAGTCCCTGAGCTTGCCTCGCGCGATCATATTCGGCGTGTCTTGCCGCTGACGGAGCAAGTTCTAACCGAAGCAGGCCTTAGTCTTGACGATATTGATGCAGTGGCCTATACCGCAGGGCCTGGATTAAATGGGGCATTATTAGTGGGGGCTAGCTTTGCTTGTTCATTAGCCTGGGCTAAAGGGCTGCCTACACTTCCTGTGCATCACCTAGAGGGCCATTTACTTTCCCCTTTATTAGCTGAACCCGCTCCCGAGTTTCCCTTTGTGGCATTGCTGGTGTCAGGTGGACATACCCAGATTATGCAGGTGGATGGGGTGGGTCAATACACCCTATTGGGTGAAACCTTAGATGATGCGGCAGGCGAGGCCTTTGATAAAAGCGCAAAACTATTAGGTCTAGCATATCCTGGCGGGCCTGCCTTATCAAAACTGGCTGAAAAAGGGGACGTGACTCGTATTCAGCTTCCACGACCTATGTTACACAGCGGTGATTTTGATTTTAGTTTTAGTGGCTTGAAAACAGCCGTGTTAACTGCATTGCGTAAAATGGAAAAAGAGCAAAATACAATCACAGATCAAGACCGAGCAGATTTGGCTGCTGCTACACAAACCGCCATTGTGGATGTGTTGGCAATTAAATCATTAAAGGCATTAAAGCAAAGCGGATTAAAACGTCTAGTCGTAGCTGGTGGGGTGGGGGCAAATCGTCTTTTGCGTACTCATCTGGTTACAGAGGCCAGCAAAATGGGGGCGACCGTCTACTTTCCACCCATTGATTTATGCACAGATAATGGCGCTATGATTGCTTTTGCTGCCGCGATGCGTGTTAAACACGGTATTCAAACGGTAGATCATAATGCGAGCTTTAAGGTACAGCCTCGATGGGATCTAGAGGCTGTGGCTATTTAACTATTTTTTCTGGCCAATACGACTTTCTTTACCTTGTAGTAAGCGACTGATATTGGCCTGATGACGCCATAATAATAAAAGGCTGAGTAAACCTACGCTTAGCGCTGTGGCTTTGTCCATAGGCCATAAATTTCCAGCCCCTAAAGCATAATAAGCAGGAGCTAAAAGGGCGGCGATAATAGCAGACAAAGAGGAGTAACGCGTAAAGTAGGCCACTGCGATCCAAGTTAAGGCACAAGCCAAGGCTAACAGCGGCTGTATAGCGATTAAAATGCCGATAGCAGTAGCAACCCCTTTGCCGCCCTTGAATCCAAGGGTAAAAGGGAAAACATGCCCTAAAAAAACGGCAATGGCACATGCTGCCGTTATTATGGACGGCAAGCCATACTTGATGCTTAGCCATTGTGCAATCCACACGGCGACCGTCCCTTTTAATAAATCACCTATTAATGTGAGAATGGCTGCTTTTTTATTGCCAGAGCGTAAGACATTGGTCGCACCCGGATTATTTGAGCCAAAAGTGCGTGGGTCAGCTAAGCCCATACCCTTACTGACGATAACGGCAAAAGGCAAAGAGCCGAGTCCATAGGCTAAACCAATAAGTCCAAATGCAAGAATCAGAAGCATAGATAAATCATCATTAAAGTGTTATTTGTCTGGCGATTCTACTAGAAGCCACGGATTTCCACAAAATAAAACAGGTACAATTAGTTAGCTGTTAACCAGAAGAGATAGAGATGAAGATTTTAATCGCAAATGATGATGGGTATAACGCTCCGGGTTTAATGGCTTTGTACGAGGCATTACACGGTTTGGGAGAGCTAACTGTCATTGCTCCTGAAACGAACTGCAGTGCTTCCTCTAACTCATTAACCGTCACGAGGCCATTATCAGTCTATAAGGCGCATAATGGATTTTATTATATCAATGGGACGCCTTCTGATTGCATACACATCGCGTTGACTAGCTTACTGGACTATAGGCCAGACCTAATTGTTTCAGGTATAAATAATGGTGCTAATTTAGGGGATGATACCTTGTACTCCGGCACGGTAGCTGCGGCAATGGAAGGTCACTTATTTGGGATACCGGCTATTGCTTTTTCATTAGCAGAAAAAGGGTGGGCGCATTTAGATACAGCGGCCCTAGTAGCCCGGGAGCTGGTTCAAAAGGCAATAGCGCAGCCCTTAGAATCCGGAATGTTAATTAATGTGAATGTTCCCGCAGTTCCTTACGAAATGTTACGGGGTTGGCATGTGACTCGATTAGGTAAACGTCACCCTTCTGAGCCAGTGGTTAAGAGTCAAACCCCTTATGGGGAGCCGATTTATTGGATCGGGCCGGTAGGCAAGATACGGGATGCAGCTCCAGAAACCGATTTTGGCGCTATCCAAAACCAACAAGTCTCCATTACTCCGTTACGTTTTGACTTAACAAATTATGAGAAAATGTCAGCCATTCAAAATTGGGCTCAGGGAAGCTGATAGATATGCGTAAAAATTGATAGAATTACATATATTTAAACGACATCGTTTAAAATTGAAAGATTATGTGTATAAATGGCAAAAAGCGGTGGCTTTAACGGTTACTATGTTTACCATCACCGCCTGTTTTCTATCTATGTTTGAATCTATTGCCTGGGTACTTACTTTATCAGCCCTGAGCACTCTGTTTCATTACGCTATAATTGGAATATAAACTACTTCATCTGGAGAGCAACATGCAGCTAGCCGGCAAGACACTGTCACCCGCTGCTTTGATTACTATGGTTCAACGTCCTTTTACTTGGTTAGCGGGTCCCCTGGTTTTATCTATGGTGTTAGTGGGTTGTAGCACTAATACGCCTGCGCCTATTACTGATATTCATAATAGCTCTACACCTAGCACAGCAACGACATCAGGCGCTGGGCAAAGCTATACCGTCAGACCAGGTGATACGCTGTATAAAATTGCTCAGCAGCATGGCACATCCGTACAGTCCATTGCCAGTGCTAATGGGATTACGGACCCTTCACAGCTACGTGTCGGACAGGTGCTTACGGTGGGTGGCAATGGGGGCGTAGTAGCTGTAGCTCCACCACGGTCTGTGAATACTCAGCCTGTTACAACGCCAACTGAGCCAGCACCTGTGACGGATACTACGCCTCCTGCGGCGACCACACCAACTAGCCCCGTTGATACGTCTAGCCCCCGAGCAAGTGATGCGGATGTAATTAGCTGGGGTTGGCCTGCATCAGGTACAGTTATTCAAGGGTTTACGGCGAATACCAAAGGGATTGACATAGAGGGTGCGATTGGCGATCCAGTCACAGCGGCCGCTAATGGCAAGGTGATGTACGCGGGTAATGGTGTACGTGGATTAGGCAATTTGATTTTACTGGGTCACAGCAATGGGTTCATTACTGCGTATGCGCATAATGAGTCCCTTTTGGTGAAAACGGGCCAAGAAATTAAAAAGGGACAGAAAATTGCCACTCTAGGTCAAAGCGATACCAGTTCTCCTCGTTTACACTTTGAGGTACGTAGACGCGGTACACCTGTGAACCCTATGTCTTATTTGCCTTCCCGTTAATTTACTGTTGTTGCGTGTTTTATGAGCTATATATTAGAAATTGAATCCTTAGATCTAGAGGGCCGTGGTGTGGCCCACCGAGACGGCAAAGTGGTGTTTGTAGATGGCGCTTTGCCTGGAGAGCTAGTTCGAGCTCATACTACACGCGAAAAAGCCAGTTTTGATCGTGCGAAAATGATTGAGGTCATACGTCCTTCGTCACAGCGCACAGAGCCGCCCTGTCCTAACTTTGAGATGTGTGGTGGCTGTATCATGCAGCATTTACAACCAGCAGCTCAGGTGGCGATCAAACAGCGCGTACTCGAAGACGCCTTTCAACACATAGGGAAAACCAAACCAAAACAAATGTTGGCTGCGATGCATGGCCCGTATTTTGGTTATCGTTTTAGGGCTCGGTTTTCCTGTCGATACGTCACTAAAAAAGGTGGCATGTTGGTTGGGTTTCGTGAAAGTAATGGGCGCTATGTGATGGATATGGATCAGTGTTTGGTCATCCCTAAACACGTATCTGATTTGTTACGTCCTTTACGCGACACCTTGGGGACATTGTCTCGACCAGATCGCTTGCCACAAATTGAATTGGCCGTGGGCGATAACAGTACAGTATTAACATTGCGCCACATGGAGCCTTTAACGGATTCAGATGTCCAAACGCTACGTGATTTCGGTACGAAATATGGGGTGACTTGGTGGCTGCAGCCCAAAGGTCCAGAGACCGTGCATCCATTGGATCCCAATGATGCCGATCAGCTTTTTTATGATCTTCCTGATTATGACTTGCGGATGCCGTTTAAACCGTCTGACTTTACTCAGGTTAATCATCACATCAACCGAGAGCTAATTCGTCGAGCATTACGGTTGTTGGATATTCAACCAGAGGATAGAGTCGCTGATTTATTCTGTGGTTTAGGCAACTTTAGCTTACCAATGGGGCGTACTGCCCGAGAAGTCGTAGGTATAGAAGGCAGCGCTACGTTAACGCAACGAGCCACAGAGGCAGCCGCCTTACATGGCATGAGTGAATCCGCTAAATTCAGCACCCTTAATTTATTTGAAGTGGATGAAAGCTGGTTGCGTGAATTGGGGTATTTTGACCGTGTACTTATTGATCCACCCCGAGATGGGGCATTGGCTGTTTCAAAGGCATATGCGGCACTTTCATTAGATGAGCGTCCAAAGCGTATTGTGTATGTGTCGTGTAATCCAGCTACATTGGCTCGTGATGCAGGGATATTAGTACATCAAGGTGGTTATGAACTACAAGCGGCAGGGGTCATTAATATGTTCCCTCATACCGGGCATGTGGAGTCTATTGCTGTATTTGAGGCAGGCTCTACTGGGCCGCTAGCACTTGAAGAGTTAGAGCAGCAAGACTCACAAGAGCCACACGCTGCAGAATAATAGATAGAAATACTTACGATATAAAAAAGCCCGTTTCTGATAGGATGGAAACGGGCTTTTTAGTGGGACAGCGATGTGGTTGTTATAGATCCAAAATGCGCTGAGCCTCTAGACGAACACGCTCTGGGGCAGTGCCACCAATATGATTACGAGCAGCAACAGAGCCCTCTAGAGTAAGTACTTCGAAAATATCTTGCTCTATAGATGGGTGGAAGTCTTGTAGTTCCACTAAAGATAAATCAGCTAAGTCGCAGCCTTTTTGCTCGCACTCACGTACAGCTAAAGCAACAGTTTCGTGTGCATCACGGAATGGCAAGCCTTTTTTGACTAGGTAGTCGGCCAAGTCGGTTGCTGTTGCGTAGCCTTGCAGCGCAGCCGCACGCATAGCTTCCGCATTTACTTTGATACCACCAATCATGTCTACAAAAATAGTTAATGTGTCGCGGATGGTGTCAGCGGCATCAAATAACCCTTCTTTGTCTTCTTGGTTGTCTTTGTTATAGGCCAATGGTTGGCCTTTCATTAGTGTTAACAAGCCAATAAGATGACCATTAACACGACCTGTTTTACCACGAGCTAGCTCTGGAACATCCGGGTTTTTCTTTTGTGGCATGATTGAGCTGCCAGTACAAAAGCGGTCAGCTAATTCAATAAAGCCGATGCGAGGGCTAACCCACAGTACGAGCTCTTCGGATAAACGGGAGATATGAGTCATGATGAGCGCCGCCGCCGCACAAAACTCAATGGCAAAATCGCGGTCTGAAACGGCGTCGAGTGAATTACGACATACCTCATCAAAGCCTAAGAGTTTTGCGGTTTGCTCTCTATCGATAGGAAAG